>NZ_CP077073.1:5312500-5527654 GCF_019139535.1 Pseudomonas muyukensis
CATCGGCGCGGCAGCTGCACACGCCGCCCCCCTGCCCTATAATCGCCGGCACCTAGCTTGTGGAGCCGACCATGCCGAACCTACGCCTCGCCGACCTGACCGCCGAAATCGAAGCCAACGTGCGCCGCGCGTTGCTCGAAGACATCGGCAGCGGCGACATCACCGCCCAGCTGATTCCGGCCGAGCGCCTGGCCAAGGCGACCATCATCACCCGCGAGGACTGCGTGATCGCCGGCACGGCCTGGGTGGATGCGGTGTTCCGCCAGCTCGACCCGCGCGTGGCGGTGCACTGGCAGGTGGCGGACGGCGAGCGGGCCACGGCCAACCAGGCGCTGTTCCACCTCGAAGGCCCGGCGCGCTCGCTGCTCAGTGGCGAGCGCACGGCGCTGAACTTCCTGCAGCTGCTGTCGGGCGTGGCCACCCGCGCGCGCTTTCTGGCCGACCTGGTCGAGGGCACCCAGGTGCGCCTGCTGGACACCCGCAAGACCCTCCCGGGCCTGCGCCTGGCGCAGAAGTACGCGGTCACCTGCGGCGGCTGCCACAACCACCGCATCGGCCTGTACGACGCTTTCCTGATCAAGGAAAACCACATTGCCGCCAGCGGCGGCGTGGCCGCGGCCGTGACCGCGGCGCAGCGCATCGCCCCCGGCAAGCCGGTGGAAATCGAGGTGGAAAGCCTGGATGAACTGCGCCAGGCGCTGGCCGCCGGGGCCGATATCGTCATGCTCGACGAGCTGAGCCTGGATGAAATGCGCGAGGCGGTGCGCATCACCGCCGGCAAGGCCAAGCTCGAGGCCAGCGGCGGGGTCAACGAGACCACCCTGCGGGTGATCGCCGAAACCGGCGTGGACTACATCTCCATCGGCGCGATGACCAAGGATGTGAAGGCGGTGGACCTGTCGATGCGACTGAGCCTGTGAGGCACATCGCGCAGATGAAAAAACCGGCATAAAGCCGGTTTTTTTGTACGCCCCGTTCGCCGGCTTGCCGGCGAACCCTACGCAACGCTTAGAACGCGGCGTTGGCCAGGCCGTCCAGATAACGCTCGACGTCCAGGGCTGCCATGCAACCGGCGCCGGCCGAGGTGATGGCCTGGCGGTAGACGTGGTCGGCCACGTCGCCGGCGGCGAACACGCCTTCGACGTTGGTGGCGGTGGCATTGCCTTCACGGCCGCCAGCCACCACCAGGTAGCCGTCCTTGAGGGTCAGCTGGCCTTCGAACAGCGAGGTGTTCGGGGTGTGGCCAATGGCGATGAACACGCCGTCGACCTTGATCTCGTCGAAGCTGCCGTCGTTGTTCTTCAGGCGCGCACCGGTCACGCCCATGTTGTCACCCAGCACTTCGTCCAGGGTGGCGTTGAGCTTGAGCTCGATCTTGCCTTCGGCGACACGGGCGTGCAGCTTGTCGATGAGGATCTTCTCGGCGCGGAAGGTATCGCGACGGTGCACCAGGGTCACCTTGCTGGCGATGTTGGCCAGGTACAGTGCCTCTTCCACCGCAGTGTTGCCGCCGCCGACCACGGCCACCGGCTTGTTGCGATAGAAGAAACCGTCGCAGGTGGCACAGGCCGACACGCCCTTGCCCATGAAGGTTTCTTCCGACGGCAGGCCCAGGTAACGGGCGCTGGCACCGGTGGCGACGATCAGCGCGTCGCAGGTGTAGGTGCCGCTGTCGCCCTGCAGGGTGAACGGCTTGTTGGCCAGGTCGACGGCGTTGATGTGGTCGAAGACGATCTCGGTCTCGAAACGCTCGGCGTGCTCTTGCATGCGCTGCATCAGGGCCGGGCCGGTCAGGCCATGGGGGTCGCCCGGCCAGTTGTCGACTTCGGTGGTGGTGGTCAGCTGGCCGCCGGCCTGCATGCCGGTGATCAGCAGCGGCTTGAGGTTGGCGCGGGCGGCGTAGACCGCGGCGCTGTAACCGGCAGGGCCGGAACCGAGAATGATGACGCGCGAATGACGTACTTCAGACATGTCGAACTCCTGTCGAGCGGGCCGCACGGGGCCGGCATCGGGGTACCGGCTGCGCCAGCTGGAATTAAAACGGACCCACGCAGCACTTGGGGAAGGCTACAACGCGTTGGCCCAAAACCGTAAAAAGATGAGCGCACTGTAGCGAGGCCGCAGAGATTAAGGAAATATCCTTCGACAATCCACCTTATAGACAGTCTCTATGCCCGGCGGCCACCGACAGACATTGTCCTGGCGCATTGTTACAGGCCGTTTCGCCAACGCCCGGCGCCTTTCGTCGGCGCGCCAAACTCGGTAAGGTCAGCGCGTTTTCCTTTTGCGGAGCATTCCGATGCAAGCCCCTGCCCTTTCCGGCCCACAGTACCTGCGCGAAGGCCTGAAACTGGTCCTGAGCCCCAGCCTGCGGCTGTTCGTGCTGCTGCCCCTGGCGGTCAACCTGCTGCTGTTCGGCGGGCTGATCTACTTCGCCGGGCACCAGTTCAGCCTGTGGGTCGATGCGCTGATGCCGACCCTGCCCGACTGGCTGAGCTTCCTCACCTATATCCTCTGGCCGCTGTTCGTGGCGCTGGTGGTACTGATGGTGTTCTTCACCTTCACCCTGCTGGCCAACGTCATCGCCGCGCCGTTCAACGGTTTCCTGGCCGAGAAGGTCGAGGTGGTGGTGCGCGGCCAGGACACCTTCCCACCGTTCAGCTGGGCCGAACTGCTGGCCATGGTGCCGCGCACCTTCAGCCGCGAAATGCGCAAGCTGGGCTATTTCCTGCCACGGGCCATCGGCCTGTTCATCCTGTCGTTCATCCCGGTGGTCAACGTGATCGCCGCACCGCTGTGGCTGGTGTTCGGTATCTGGATGATGGCCATCCAGTACATCGACTACCCGGCGGACAACAACAAGATGAGCTGGCAGGACATGCTCGCCTGGCTGCGCAGCAAGCGCTGGCAGTCGATGGGCTTTGGCGGGATCACCTACCTGGCGCTGATGATTCCGGGGGTCAACGTGTTGATGATGCCGGCGGCGGTGGCAGGCGCCACGCTGTTCTGGGTGCGTGAGCGCGGCTGACCCACACAACCCGTAGGCGCCAGCTTGCTGGCGAACCGGATGCACCGCGTCGCTTCGGTTCGCCAGCAAGCTGGCGCCTACCTGGTCAGGTCAGGAGCTGAGCTGGCTGGAAAACTGCCCCACCGCATCCACCACCTTCTTCGCCCCTTCCTGGATCTCGACGATCACCCCGCCGGTATCGGCGGCCAGGGCCAGCCCTTGCTCGGCCTGGCGCTTGCTAGTGTCGATGATGTCCACCGCCGCCTGGGCCAGTTGCTCGTTCTGCTGCACCACCTTGGCGATCTCCTCGGTGGCGCTGCTGGTGCGCGAGGCCAGCTGGCGCACTTCGTCGGCGACCACGGCGAAACCCCGGCCCTGCTCACCGGCCCGCGCCGCCTCGATGGCGGCATTGAGCGCCAGCAGGTTGGTCTGCCCGGCAATGTCGCTGATGGTCTTGATGATCGCGCCAATCACCTTGGACTGCTTGTCCAGCGCCTGGATACCGTCGGCGGCGTCCTGCATCGACCCTTCCAGGCCACGCATCACCTCGACGGTCTGGGTCACCACGTCGGTGGCCTTGCGCGCGCTGCTGTCGGTCTCCAGCGAAGTGCTGTAGGCGATGTCCGCCGCCTGGGCCACGGCCAGCTCCTGGTTGACCTGGTCGGTGATCACCGTGGCGAACTTGACCACCTTGTAGAGCACGTCGTGGGCATCGATGATCGGGTTGTACGAAGCCTCCAGCCACACCACCCGGCCATGGGCGTCGATGCGCTTGAAGCGCTCGGCGACGAACTCGCCACGACGCAGCTTTTCCCAGAACGCCTGGTAGCCCGCCGAGTTGGCCTCTTCCGGCTCGCAGAACATGCGGTGGGATTTGCCGCGCACCTGCTCCAGGGTGTAACCCATGGTCTGCAGGAAGCGATCGTTGGCGGTCAGTACCTGGCCGTCGAGGTTGAACTCGATCACCGCGGTGGAGCGCATCAAGGCCTTGATCAGGCTCTCATGCTCGCGGGAGGTCTCGATGGTGCGGGTCAGGTCGCTGGAGTGCAGGGAGAAATACTTGATCCGCCCTTCGCTGTTCTTCACCGGCTGCAGGATCGAACGCAGCCAGGCTTCCTCGCCGTTGCCGCGCAACAGGCGGAAAGCGCCGTTGAGGTGCTCGCCACGGGTAATGGCTTGCTTCATGCGCTGGTAGAAGTCGAGCTTCTTCACATGGGGCGGGACAATGTCCTCGATATTGCGGCCGATCAGCTGTTCGGCGCGGTAGAGCATCTCGGTCTCGAAGTTGCCGTTGACCGACTCGATGCGCCCCTGAGGGTCGAGCTGGAGGACCAGCATCTCGCTGTCCAGGCTGTTCTTGACCTGCTCGATGGACATCAATTCTTCGCGCAGTTGCTGGATTTCTTGCTTCAGTTTGCTGTTGAACATGGCCGCTCTCCCGGAGCGTATTCCTGTAGTCGAATGCAATTGCATCGGCTGCCTGCGCTGAGTTCTTGAGTGCTTTGCAAGGAAATATTCAAACAGCTGAAAGTGCCGAAAATCAGGCGTCATATCCCCGTCACACGGGCGTCACATGGCCGCAGGACACTTTTCCCATGAGCACACCGTCCTTGCGCATCACCCTGGTCAGCGAAACCTTCCCACCCGAGATCAACGGCGTGGCCAACACCCTTGGCCGCTTGAGCGACGGGCTGCGCCAGCGCGGCCACCAGGTGCAGCTGGTCCGCCCGCGCCAGGCCAGCGACATCGGCCCGGGCGACCCCGAGCAGTTGCTGCTGTGCCGCGGCTGGCCGCTGCCCGGCTACCCTGGCCTGCAGTGGGGCCAAGTGTCGATGCACAAGCTGTGGCGGCGCTGGCGCCGGCAGCGCCCGGATGTGCTGTACATCGCCACCGAGGGCCCGTTGGGGCTGAGCGCCCTGCGCGCCGCCCGACGCCTCGGGGTGGCGGTGGTCAGTGGTTTTCACACCAATTTCCCGCAGTACTCCGGCCAATACGGCCTAGGCCTGCTGTCGCGGCTGCTGACCCATTACCTGCGCTGGTTCCACCGACGCACCGCGATCACCCTGGTGCCCAGCGCCAGCCAGCGCCTGGAGCTGGAACGCCGGGGTTTCGAACGGCTCGGGCTGATGGCCCGTGGCGTCGACGCGGCGCTGTTCAACCCGGCGCGGCGCAGCCAGGCCCTGCGTGAACAGTGGGGCTTGGCCGCGGACGAGATTGCCGTGCTGCACGTCGGCCGCCTGGCGGCGGAAAAGAACCTGGCGCTGCTGAGCCCCTGCATGGCGGCGCTGCAACGAAGTTATCCACACAAGCGCCTGCGCCTGGTGATCGTCGGGGAGGGCCCATCACGCGCCCAGCTCGAGCAGCAACTGCCCGATGCGCTGTTCTGTGGCGCGCAGCGGGGCGAGGTACTGGCCGAGCACTACGCCAGTGGCGACCTGTTCCTGTTCCCGAGCCTGACCGAGACCTTCGGCAACGTGGTACTCGAGGCCATGGCCTCGGGCCTGGCCGTGGTCGCCTACGACGAGGCCGCCGCCGCCCAGCATATCCGCCACGGCCACAGCGGGGCCCTGGCCATGCCCGGGGACCAGGCCGCGTTCATCGACGCCGCCTGCTGGCTACTGGAAGAAAACGAGACCCTGCGCCGGGTGCGCCTGAATGCGCGCCAGCACGCCAGTCGCCAGGGCTGGCCGGCGATCATCGAACAGTTCGAGGGCTACCTGCACGGTGCCTGCCGCGGCGTACACGCGCCGGATACGCCGGCGCCGCTGCTGATCAAGCCAGGGTCGTCAGCGCCTGGCGGCTGAATGGCAGTACCTCGGCCTCGCGGCCATCGCGCACCTTTTGCGCCCACTGTGCATCCACCAGCAACGCGCGGCCCACGGCCACCAGGTCGAACTCCTGATCCTGCAAGCGGCGCAGCAGCCCCTCCAGGCTGGCCGGCTTGGCCACCTTGTCGGTGTCGATCATGAACTGCAGGAACTCACCGTCCAGGCCGACGCTGCCCACGGTAATGGTCGGCTTGCCGGTGAGCTGGCGGGTCCAGCCGGCCAGGTTCAGCGTGCTGCCCTCGAACTCCGGCTCCCAGAAGCGACGGGTGGAGCAGTGGAAGATATCCACACCCGCCTCGCTCAGCGGCTGGAGAAATGCCGCCAGCGCTTCGGGGGTGTGCACCAGGCGGGCGTTGTAGTCCTGCTGCTTCCATTGCGAGAAGCGCAAGATGATCGGGAAGTCCGGGCCCACTGCGGCGCGCACCGCCTGGATCAGCTCGATGGCGAACCGCGAGCGCGACGCCAGGTCGCCGCCGTACTCATCGTCGCGGCGATTGCTGGCCTCCCAGAAGAACTGGTCGATCAGGTAGCCATGGGCGCCATGGATCTCCACCCCGTCCATGCCGATGGCCTGGGCGTCGCGCGCGGCCTGGGCGAAAGCCTCGATAACCTCGCGGATATCGGCGTGGCTCATCCCCTGCACCAGCACCTTGCCGTCCTTCTCCTTGCCGCTCGGGCCGTGGCCCGGCACGCTGCCATCGGGCTCGGTGCCCAGGCGCCGGACGCTGCCCACATGCCACAGCTGCGGCACGATACGCCCGCCCTCGGCGTGCACGGCATCGACTACCCGCTTCCAGCCGGCCAGGGCATCCTCACCGTGGAAGCGCGGCACGTTGGGGTAGCCGTTGGCGGCCTTGTGGCCGACCGTGGTGCCCTCGGTGACGATCAGCCCGACACCGGCAGCGGCACGGCAGCGGTAGTACTCGACCACGCCGTCATGGGGCACGCCGCCGGGGCAGAAGGTACGGGTCATCGGCGCCATCACCACGCGGGTCGGCAGCTCGAGGCTACCCAGGGTGAAGGGCTGGAACAGAGGGTTGCTGGACATGCGGCGCTCCCGGCACGGGTGAGGAAATGTGCCAGAGCTTAGGGGCAGCGCGGGAGCCGGCCCAGCATTATTGATTGGGGTGATTGACGGGTATCGCGGGAGGACCGGCCGGCCTCATCGCCGGGCCGGCCTGCAGGCCTGCGTTCAAGCCAGGGCTTTCTCGATGGCCTGGACCACGCTCGGATCGTCCGGGGCGGTACGCGGTGCGAAGCGCGCCAGGACCCGGCCGTCCTTGCCCACCAGGAACTTCTCGAAGTTCCAGGTGATATCCCCCGGAAACTCGGCGCCCTCGCCAGCCAGCAGGCGGTACAGCGAATGGCGTTGCGGGCCATTGACCTCGAGCTTGGCCCCCAATGGGAAGCTCACCCCATAGTTGAGGCTGCAGAAGTCCTGGATTTCCTTGTCGCTGCCCGGTTCCTGGCCGGCGAACTGGTTGCACGGCAGGCCGAGCACGTTGAAGCCCTGGCCCTTGTACTGCTGGTGCAGTTTTTCCAGCGATGCGTATTGCGGCGTCAGGCCACACTTGGAGGCGACATTGACCACCAGCACCACCTGGCCCTTGAACGGGGCAAGGGGCAGGTCGTGGCCGTCCAGCGCCTTCAACGTCAGGTCGTGAAATGCACTCATGATGAAATCCCCTCTCAGGTTGCCAAGTGTCGCTGGGGCGAATCCCGCCCACTAAAAAGGCGCGCGGCCAAACCGTCCACCCTCCCGAGGAGGGCAAGTCCGGCTTGCCCGAGCGCCTGGCGACTCTCTGAGCTTAGCGCAGAAAATCAGTGGTGATGGCCACCTTCACCGTGGATGTGACGGTGAGCGATTTCTTCTTCGCTGGCCTCACGCACGTCGACAACCTTGACCTTGAAGTTCAAGCGCTGGCCGGCCAGCGGGTGGTTGCCGTCGACGGTCACGTCGTCGCCGTCGATGTCGCGGATGGTGACGATCTGCATCTGGCCGTCCGGCGCCGAAGCGTGGAACTGCATGCCGACTTCCAGTTGGTCGACGCCTTCGAACATCTTGCTGCTCAGGGTGCTGACCAGTTCGGCCGAGTATTCGCCGTAGGCGTCTTCTGGCTCGATGGCCACGGTCAGCTCGTCGCCGGCCTGTTTGCCTTCCAGGGCTTTTTCCAGGCCCGGGATGATGTTGGCGGCACCGTGCAGGTAGACCAGCGGCGCACCACCGGCGGAGCTGTCGATGACCTCACCAGCGTCGTTGGTGAGGGTATAGTCGATGGAGACAGCCTTGTTGGCGGCGATCAGCATGGGGGCGAGACCTTTTGCAAAAGAATGTAGAGCGCACCAGTGTAACCAACGCATCGCGTGATTGCGAACGCGGCTCGGACGATACACGGCCCATCAGTCGGATCATCGGCTTCCATCAGGACGAGGAAAGTCACTGGGTGGTCGAGCTGTCCTGCGGGCACACCCAGCACCTGCGCCATCAACCGCCCTGGCAGGCCCGCCCCTGGGTACTCGACGCCGACCAGCGCGCGCGCCGCATCGGCCAGGCATTTGCCTGCGGCTGGTGCGCTCAGGGTACGGTTAGCGATACCCTTGGCCGTTGAATTCCTTGCACCGCTTATTTCGAGAAGCACGCATGCAGACATTTTTCATCGCGCCGACCGACTTCGGCGTCGGCCTGACCTCCATCAGCCTGGGCCTGGTTCGTACCCTCGAACGCGCCGGGCTGAAGGTCGGCTTCTTCAAGCCGATCGCCCAGCCACACCCCGGCGACACCGGCCCGGAACGCTCCAGCGAACTGGTCGCCCGCACCCACGGCATCAAGCCGCCCACCCCGCTGAGCCTGGCCCATGTCGAGCGCATGCTCGGTGACGGCCAGCTCGACGAACTGCTCGAACAGATCATCCGCCTGTACCAGCAAGCCTGCGTCGGCAAGGACGTGGTGGTGGTCGAGGGCATGGTGCCGACCCGTCACGCCAGCTATGCCGCGCGGGTCAACCTGCACCTGGCCAAGAGCCTGGACGCCGAGGTGATCCTGGTGTCGGCGCCGGAAAACGAAGTGCTCAGCGAGCTGTCCGGCCGTGTCGAGCTGCAGGCCCAGCTGTTCGGCGGCCCGCGCGACCCGAAGGTGCTCGGGGTGATCCTCAACAAGGTGCGCACCGAGGAGAGCATGGCCGAGTTCGCCACCCGCCTGCGCGAGCATTCGCCGCTGCTGCGCGGCAACGACTTCCGCCTGCTCGGCTGCATTCCCTGGCAGGCCGAGCTCAACGCCCCGCGTACCCGCGACGTGGCCGAGCTGCTCGGCGCCCAGGTGCTCAACGCCGGTGACTACGACCAGCGGCGCATGAACAAGATCATCATCTGCGCGCGCACCGTGGCCAACACCGTGCCGCTGCTGACCTCCGGAACCCTGGTGGTGACCCCGGGCGATCGCGACGACATCATCCTCGCCGTGTGCATGGCGGCGATCAACGGCGTGCCCCTGGCCGGGCTGCTGCTGACCAGCGACAGCAAGCCCGACCCGCGCATCCTCGAGCTGTGCCGTGGCGCCCTGCAAGCGGGCCTGCCGATCCTGTCGGTGAGCACCGGTTCGTTCGACACGGCCAACCAGCTCAATTCGCTGAACCGCGAGATCCCGGTGGACGACCGCGAACGCGCCGAGTTCATCACCGACTTCGTCGCCAGCCACCTGGACACCGCCTGGCTGCACCAGCGCTGCGGCACGCCGCGCGAATTGCGCCTGTCGCCGGCGGTGTTCCGCTACCAGCTGATCCAGCGCGCCCAGCAGGCCAACAAGCGCATCGTCCTGCCCGAGGGCGCGCAGCCGCTGCTGGTACAGGCCGCCGCCCTGTGCCAGGCCCGTGGCATCGCCCGCTGCGTGCTGCTGGCCAAGCCCGAGGAAGTCGAGGCGGTGGCCCGGGCCCAGGGCATCAGCCTGCCGCCGGACCTCGAAGTGCTCGACCCGGAGCTGATCCGCGGGCGCTACGTCGAGCCGATGGTCGACCTGCGCAAGAGCAAGAACCTCAATGCGCCGATGGCCGAGCAGCAACTGGAGGACCCGGTGGTGATCGGCACCATGATGCTCGCCCTGGGCGAGGTCGATGGCCTGGTCTCGGGCCTGGTGCACTCCACCGCCAACACCATTCGCCCAGCCCTGCAACTGATCAAGACCGCCCCCGGCAGCAGCCTGGTGTCGTCGGTGTTCTTCATGCTGTTCCCCGACCAGGTGCTGGTCTACGGCGACTGCGTGATGAACCCGCACCCCAGTGCCGCGGAACTGGCCGAGATCGCCCGGCAGAGCGCGGAGTCGGCCGAGTCGTTCGGCATCGCCGCACGAGTGGCGATGCTCAGCTATTCCAGCGACTCGGCAGCCAGCGACGAGGAAGTGGAAAAGGTCCGCGAGGCCACGCGCCTGGCGCAACAGGCCGAACACGACCTGTTGATCGACGGGCCGTTGCAGTACGACGCCGCCGCCAACCCGGAAATCGCCCGGCAGTTGGCGCCAGCGAGCCCGGTCGCCGGGCGCGCCACGGTGTTCGTGTTCCCCGACCTGAACACCGGCAACACCACCCACAAGGCGGTGCAGCGCAGCGCCGACTGCGTCAGCCTCGGGCCGATGCTGCAAGGCCTGCGCAAGCCGGTCAACGACCTGCCGCGCGGGGCGCAGGTGGACGACATCGTGCATACCATTGCGCTGACGGCCATTCAGGCCAGCACCGTGCGCTAACGCATCGCGGGGCAAGGCGCATCGGCGCACCGCTGCGACTTGCCCCGCGATCGGTTACCGCCCGGCGACTTAAGGGTACTGCTGCACGGTCCCCTGCTGGTCATACTGCTGACCCGGGATCGGCTTGAGGTTCACTTCGACCCGACGGTTCTGGGCACGGCCATTGGCATCGGCGTTGCTGGCGATCGGTTGGTCCGGGCCCATGCCACGCACGCTGACCCGCGACGGGTCGACCCCCTGGGAGGTCAGATAGGTGCTGACCGCCTGGGCACGGCGCTGGGACAGGTCCATGTTGTGCTGGCGGCTGCCGGTGCTGTCGGTGAAGCCGACCACCTCGATGGTGTTCTGGTTGAACTGCTTGAAGGAACCCGCCAGGTTGTTCAGCGGTGCATAGAAGCTGGGGGAAATGTTCGCCGAATCGGTGGCGAACGTGATGTTGCCCGGCATGATCAGCTTGATCTGGTCGCCCTGGCGCTGCACCTCGACGCCGGTGTTGGCCATCTTCGCGCGCAGCTCGGCTTCCTGCTTGTCGGCGTAGTAGCCATAACCCGCCGCGGCGGCACCTACCGCAGCGGCGCCGATCAACGCCCCCTTGCCACGGTTGTTGTGGTCGATGGCGGCACCGGCGATGGCGCCGGCCAGCGCACCGAGGCCACCGTACTTGGCGGTCTTGCTCATCCCTGTGGAGCCCTGCGCCTGGCCCTGGCTGTCGTAGGGGTTGGGGCTGGCACAACCGGACATCAGGGCGGCGGCGGTAGCGACGATAATCAGACGACGCATGGTGAACATGGACAAGCTCCTACTGAAATTCATTAGTGCAACGGATCACATACGGATCTATGCCAGCCTTGGATTACAGCGCAGCGGAAAAATTCCATGAAACCTCAGGCACGCACGAACGGGTTCTCGCGCATTTCCTCGCCGAGGCGGGTGTCCGGGCCATGGCCGGTCACCACGATGGCCTCTTCATCCAGGCGGTACAGCCGCTCCTTGATGGAACGAACGATAGCCCGCTGATCGCCCCCCCACAAATCGGTACGCCCGACGCCACGGCGGAACAAGGTGTCGCCGGCGATCAGCAGCTTGTGCTCGGCGAACCAGAAACTCATCGAGCCCGGGGTATGCCCTGGCGTGTGCAGGGCCACGCCGCAGCCGCAGGCCAGTTCCTCGTCGTCGGCCAGCCAACGGTCCGGCGACGGCACCGGGGTGTAGGGCATGCCGAACATCTGGCATTGCATCTCGAGGTTGTCCCACAGCGGCTGGTCGGCCTTGTGCAGGTGCAGCGTGGCGCCGGTCAGCGCCTTGAGCTTGCCCGAGGCGAGGAAGTGATCGAAATGGGCATGGGTGTGGATGATGCTCACCAGGGTCAGGCCATGGTGCTGCAGGCGGGCGAGGATCTTCTGCTCGTCACCGCCTGGGTCGACGACGATGGCCTTCTTGCTCAGCGGGTCGCCGATCAGGGTGCAGTTGCACTGCAACGGGCCGACGGGGAAGGTTTCGCGGATGAGCGCTGTCGCAGGATTTGCCATGAAGGGATAACCAACTACTCGAATAGTGTTTGAACGCGGGCCAGCGCATCCTGGACGACCGCTTCGGGAACAGACTCGATACGCTTGGCGTTTCTCGCCTCCAGATCAACGATACGTATCTGGTTGCATAGCATGACGCCCTGCGTCTGGGTACCGGCACCGCTGAGCGTTACCGCGAAACCCGCGTGCCGCGCAAAGTCCCCGCCCTGAGAAATCGGCGCGATCACCGCAAGCCCGCAAATGTTGAACGTGGTCGGTGTCAGGATCAGCGCAGGTCGCGCTGCGCCCTGCTGTTCACGACCGACCGTGGGATCCAGGTTGACCCTGACGATGTCCCCTCTGGCGAACTGGGCACGCCTCACATTTCACGTCCAACCGCAGACAGGCTATTCCAGGCGGCCATGTCCTCTGGTTCTGGTGCATTCAGATCACACTGTGCCATCAGCTCTTCAAGCGTGTATTTGGGCTTCGCCCTGACAGGCTTGAGCACCATGCTTTCGCCAGCCGTGTCCAGACTCAGGGTCGCCCCCACTTCAAGACGCATCTGCTTGAGGACTGTGGAGGGAATTCGAATAGCGGCGCTGTTTCCCCACTGCTGAATCTTGATCTGCATAAGTATCTCCCACGGTAGATACATAGTAGAAACCCTCCCAGCGATAGCAAGTGAAATGTAGAGACCAGGTATCTACACTGCCACGCCTCCAACGCCCAAGAAAGACCACTTGATACCAGTGGGAAACGCCTCACTTGATCTTGGGACGCGATCCCAGTTTGGCGACAAAGCACAACACCGACATCAAGGCAAATACAAGCGGAACAACCCGCCCCCCAGCGCCCCGCCGTTGGCAATCTCGATCCGCCCGCGCACGCCGTTGCGCTCATGCAAGGCGGCAATCCGCGCCGCGAAGTACAGGCCCAGGCCAGTGCTGCCGCTCTGCGAATCGATACCCTGCACGTAGTCATGCTGGCGCTCGAGCATGCGCTGTGGATAACCGGTGCCGTCGTCATTGACGCTGATCACCAGTTGCTCGCCCTCTTCCTCGATGCTGATCAGCAGGGCATGACCGGCATAACGGATGGCATTGGTCAGCACATTGGCCACCACCGAGGCGACCAGTTCGCGGTCGAAGAAGCCCAGCGGGCTTTGCGTCTCGATGCGCCAGGTGGCCAGGATGTCGCGGTGCTTGATCACGTCTTGCTGGGCGGCGAGCTGGGCTTCGATGAAATCGTCCAGTTCGTGGTAGTCCGGGCAGATCGGCAGCTGGTTGACCCCCAGCTTGTACAGGCCCAGCAACTGCACGAGCATGCCATTCAGGTGACTGAGTTCATGCTCCACCACGCCCTGCTCGGTACCGCCGCGCAGTTCCTCGGGCAGGCGCGCCAGCCACTGGCTGTGGGCATGGGTCAGCGCCGACAGGGAGTTCTTCAGGTCATGCACGGTGGAGGCGATCACCGTGGAGAAATCCAGCCCCTGGTTATCCTGGCTCATGCGCCAAATACCCGGATGTGCAGTTTGCGGTAGCGGTCGTAGCGGCTGTCGCTGCTGGGGATGCCCGCCACGCTGGTCAAGCAGTCGCGGCACTCCTGCATCAGCGTCGGCGGCGGTGTTTCACCGCCGATGCGCAACAAGGCCTGGGCGGTGTTCAGGGCGATACTGATGTTCTTCGGTTGCAGCGACAGCGCCTTGCGGAACATCCCCAGCGCCTCGTTGAGCTGGCCGCCCTGGTAACTGCGCACGCCCTGGCGGTTGAGGTCGACCGCCTCGGTCACGGCGCCGAGCACGGCCGGGTCGTCGGTGAGCTTGGCCACGCTCTGCATGACCTTGGGATCGTCACCGTAGGTTTCCACGCAACCCTTGAGAATCGAGGTACCCGCTGCGTCCTGGCCCAGTTGCTGCAACTGCTTGGCCACGGTCAGCGCGGCCTCGACCGAGAAGAACTGGTCCATCTTTTCCAGGCGCTGCATGGCCTGCTCGGTCAGCTTCGCCGCGGTGTCCGGGTCACCGGCCTGCTGCAGGCTGGCCGCCTTCATCAACCGTGCGCGCACTTGCAGGCCCTGGTCCTCGACGTTTTCCTTGGCCACTTCGCTGAGCACGGTATTGATCTCGACCCGAGTACGGGCATCGAGGCCATTGCCGGCGTTCTTGTTCATCAGCGCCTGGACCAGGCCCAGGTTGCTTTCGGCATCCTTGTAGCGCGAGCTCTGCCCCTGGTTCACCGCATGGCGGTAGGCCTTGGACGCGCTCTCGAAATCGGCGTTGTCCAGCGCCAGCTTACCCAGCGCGGCCTGGCGGCGCACGGCCAGCGGCGACAGGCGCACGGCCTCCTCGAGCATGTGCTGGGCACGCTTGCTCTCGCCCTGGGCCACCAGTACTTCGGCCATGCCGTCGTACAGGTTGGGCATGATCGGGAAGGCTTTGAGCGCCTGCTCGTAGACACCTTGCGCCTGGGCATTCTGCCCGCGCTTGTGCAGCAGGCTGCCCAACGCCGCGTACACCCAGGGCTGCGGCCGGCTGGCGAGGATGTTCTGGAGGAACTTCTCCAGTTCGTCGAAGCGATTGAGATCGCGCAGGGCGTCGGCCCGGTAGCGCAGGCACAGCGGCGCGAAACGCGGGTCCTTCTTGCACAGCTCGGCACAGGCACCGAGCACCTCGGCCGGGCGGCCGCGGTCCAGGGCCTGGAGAATCGGCTTGAGCAGCGTCTTGCGCTGGGTCAGCTTCTCCAGGCGCTGGGCAAGCCCAACCCGGTTGAAGGGCTTGGTCAGGTAGGCATCGGGCTCGTGCTCGATGGCGCTGAGCACGATGGACTGGCTGCTTTCGGCGGTGACCATGATGAACACGCACTCATGGCTGATCAGCTTGTCGATGATCAGGTCTTCGAGCACCTGCTGGCCGTTCTTCTTGCCATCGCCCAGGTGGAAGTCCTGGAGGATGAAGTCGTAGCGCTTCTGCCCGCACATGCGCAGCGCCTGTTCGCCACTGTCGGCCGTGTCGACATCGCGCACGCCGAGCTCTCGGAGCATGGAGCGGGTCGACGTACGGAAGTCGGTGTAGTCGTCGACGATCAGAAAGCTTTTTTGCCCGTACTGCAGCATCAACACGACCTGTACTGGAAGAAGAGGGAAAGTGGCGCGAAGCGATACATGCCGCCGAGACCTGTATCGGCAGCGGGTCGGAAAAGATGAGTGCGGCACGCCAGGGCCACGAAGTGGCTCAAGGCCACTATTTTATCGCCGTGCGTGCCTTCAAGCCAACAGGCCGAGCGCTTTGGCCCGGGCCACCGCCTGGGTACGGCGCTCGACCCCCAGCTTGCTGTTGATGTGGCTGGCGTGGGTCTTGACGGTGTGCAACGAAATGAACAGCTGTTCGCTGATCTGCTGGTTGGAGCAGCCTTGGGCAATCAGTTCCAGCACCGCCAGCTCACGGCCGCTCAAGGCCTCGGCGATCACCGGCAGGCTGGGCGCCGACTCGGGCAGCCGCGCCAGCAAGTCGCCCTGCACGGCGCAGGGTGCCCGGGCCAGCAACTGCTCGCGCAGCCACTGGGGCTGATCATCCAGCAGGCGCTGGAACGCTTGCTGGGCGCCACCCTGGGCAGCCTCCAAGGCCTGGGTCAACAGCTTCGCGGCCTCGGCTTCACGGCCTTGCTCGAGCACCAGCTGAATGAGCTGGCACAAGGCACTGACCACCAGGGTCATGCCGCCGCTGGCCCGCCCCCGCTCGACCAAGGCACCAAGGCGCGCCTCGGCATCGTGCGGGCGCTCCAGCACCCGCTCCAACAGTGCCTGCTGCAATTCGATGTGCAGCGGTAACAGGGGGTGGAACTCAGGTGCAGCCGCAGGCTGCTCGCCGCCATAGGTCTGGCCGAGACGCGTCAGCCACGACTCGGCCAGGTCGGTGCGGCCCTGGGCCAGCCACAACTCGCACTTCACCAGGGTGATCATGGCCAGGTAGAAGATCGGCGGCACGTCCCAGATGTGCATCAGCCGCTCGGCCTCGGCCAGCTCGGCGAACGCCTCGGCGAAGCGCCCCTCGCGGCCGTCGAGCGAGGCGATCACGCAGTGCCCGATCAGCACACTGATGTCTCGGCAACTGCGCGCCTCGCTCAAGCCTGCCCGCAACCGGGTGCGCCCCGGCCCCGACTGCAGCCGCGCAGCCAGCAGGTAGCCTTCGTACAGGGTGAGGCGGGCGCGCACCGCGTACAGGCGTTGCCCGGATAGCCCCTGCAAGCGCTGCAAGCCCTGACGCACCTCCTCCAGCGCCCGCAGGACCTCGCCACGGGCATGCAGCACCCTGGCCCGGTCATAGTGGGCCAGCGCTTCGAACAACGGATTGCCGACCCGCTGGGCCAGCTCGAGGGCCTCGCGGTTCCAGCCCCGCGCGCGCCAGAAATCGCCATCGGCAATGGCCAGGTTGGACAAGGTCGACAGACACACCAGGCGCTGTCCATAGCGCTTGCAGGGCAAGCTTTGCAACGCTTCGCCGCAATAGGCCAAGGTGCGTGCACGATCACCGCGGCCACGGGCGATCACCCCGCTCAGGGCCAGCCACTGGGCCAGCATGGATTTCTGCGCGGTGGCCGAAGGGGCCGGCAGGAAGCGGCTCAGGTAGGCCGCCAGCTCCTCGGCGGCATCGAGCTGGCAGGCCAGGCCCAGCGCCCAGCTGTACAGCACGATCAGCCGTGGCGTGCTGATCAGCAGGCTGTCGGGCAGGTCCATTTTCCAACGCAGCAGCATGCCGACGTTCTGTTCGGCCAGCAGTTGCTCTTCCGACAGGCTCTGTACCAGGTCGGCCGCCACATCCAGATGGCCGGCGCGCAGCGCCTGCTCCACCGCCTCGTCGAGCAGGCCCTGGCCCTCGAACCAGCGACAGGCGCGCAGATGCAGCCCGGCGAGCGGCTCGCTGGCCTGGCGGCTGCGCAGCAGGTCGGAGAACAGATGGTGATAGCGGAACCAGGTGCCATGCTCGTCGAGCGGCACCAGGAACACCTGGTGGGCCTGCAGGTAGCGCAGTACCTCGGCGCTGTCGTGCCGCTCGCGCAGGGCATCGCACAGCTCGGCGCAGAAGCGCTCCTGGCAGGCGGTGTCGTAGAGGAAGGCCTGGACCGCCGCGGGCAGGATCTCGATCACTTCTTCGAGCAAATAATCGCGGATCAGCCCCTCGCCCCCGTGCAAGGCCTGGGGCAAGGCATGGTCGTCACCCGACTCGCTGGCGGCCAGTTGCCAGAAGCGCAGGCCAGCCACCCAGCCGTCACTGCGCTGGATCAGGTTGTCGAGGGCCTGGCCGCGCAAACCGGTGGGCTGGCGGCCGATCACCGCCAGCGCTTCGTCCGGGGTCAGGCGCAAGTCCTGCTCGTTGAGTTCGACCAGTTGCCGCGACAGGCGCAGGCGCGCCAGGTGCCAGTCGGGGCGCTGACGGCTGGTGACCAGCAGCACCAGCCCAGGCGGCAGGTGGTTGAGAAAAAATTGCAGGCAGCGGTCGAGTACCGGCCCCTGGGCCAGGTGGTAGTCGTCCAGCACCAGCAGCAACGGCGTGTCGGGTTGCAGGTAGAGCGCCAGCTCATCGAGCAGGCCGTCGAGCCACTCTTCGAAGGCGAACGGTTGATGGCGCTGGCGCATCTTCAATAGGCCCAGGGCCTGCCCGCCGAGGGCCGGGCAGAACTGTTGCAGGCCCTCGAGCAGCCGCTCGAGGAAACGCCCCGGGTCGGCATCGCGCAGGCTCAGGCCCAGCCACAAACTGCGCCAGTGGCTGGGCAGCGCCTGGCAGAACTCGATGGCCAGCGAGCTCTTGCCAAACCCGGCCGGGGCGTTCACCAGCAACAGGCGCCCCGCCAGGCCGCTTTGCAAGCGCTGGCACAGGCGTGCGCGGGGCACATGCGCCTCCGGCAGGGGCGGGCGGAAGAAACGCCCGTCCAGCAGGCCCAGGGCCTGGCTGGCGACTCCATGCGTACGGGACAAGTCTGTCATGGCCGGCTCGTTCTGATTGGAGTAATGCGGCGGGTGCGGATGGTTGCGAGACTAGCGGCAAACGCCGCGCATTTGAAGATGATGCTGGGCCTTTGGCCCAAAAAGACTACAACAAAACGAAACAACGCCAAGGATGCGTGCCAAGGATGCCTGCCGAGGGCGCGGGAACAGAAACGCCCCGGCAAGCCGGGGCGTTCTGGGGGATCACACGGAGTGAACAGCGATCAGTTCATCGCACACCTGCCTGGCGCAGGGCCGCCGGCTGGAAGTCGGCCTTGCTGGCGCTGAAGCCGAAGTTGTACGCGCTCTTCTCTTCGTTCTTCATGCCCAGTGCCAGGTAACGGCCCGATTGCAGGTCGTAGATGGCTTCCAGGGTGTACCACGGTACCTGCACGTTGTAGTACGGCTGGGCGTGGGCTTCCGATACCCGCCACAGCTGGTTGCGACCGTCGTACTGGTCGATGACCGCAGCCTGCCAGGTGTCCTCGTCGATATAGAAGTCACGCTTGGCATAGATGTGCCGCTGGCCTGGCTTCAGGGTCGCGACCACATGCCACACGCGGCGCAGCTCGTAACGCGCCAGGTCCTGGTTGATGTGCCCGGCCTTGATGATGTCGGCGTACTTGAGCTTCGGATCATCCAGCTTGTAGGCGTTGGAGGCGATGTACATCTCCTTCTTGCCTTCGAGCTTCCAGTCATAGCGGTCCGGCGCACCGTTGTACATGTCCAGGTTGTCGGAAGTACGCAGGCCGTCGGCAGCGGTACCCGGGCCGTCATAGGACACCTGCGGCGCCTGGCGTACACGACGCTGGCCGGCGTTGTAGATCCAGGCCTTGCGCGGTTCCTTGACCTGGTCGAGGGTCTCGTGGACCAGCAGCACGGTGCCTGCCAGGCGCGCCGGCGCGGTCACTTCCTGCTTGAAGTAGAACAGGATGTTGCCGGGGTTGGCCGGGTCGTAGTCCTTCATCTTGTCGCGGAAGACGAACTGGTCCTGGAAGTACACCAGGCTGTAGGAGCCATTCTGCTGCGGGGTGGCCTGGGTGACCAGGCGGGTCACGCTGCCGCCGCGGTAGCGGGTGATGTGGTTCCAGATCACTTCCAGGCCGTCCTTGGGAATCGGGAACGGAATGGCGGTGCGGAAGTTCTCCAGGCCGTTGCCGCCGGCGACCAGGGTGGTCTTGGTGGCGTTTTCCTTGATCGCGGCGAACACCTCGTCCGGCGCGGTGGCGCCGCGGTGGGTCTTGTACACCGGGAGCTTGTAGCTGTCCGGGTAGCGCTTGAGCATGGCCAGCTGGCCAGGCGAGAGCTTGTCCTTGTACTGCTCGGCGTTCTGCGCGGTGATGGTGAACAGCGGCTTCTCAGTGCCATAAGGGTCCGCCAGGAAGCCCTTGCTGTCAGCGCTGCCGGCGCTCTTGGACAGCGGCTCCCACGGGCCGATCGAGCCATCGGCGTTACCGGCCTTCTCCGCGCCCATCGGCGTGAGCGACGCGCCCAGCTTGGCCGCCTGGTCGGCGGAAACCGCAGCCATGACGCTGGTCGCCAGCAGGGACATGCCCAGTACACCGGCCTGCAGCAGACGTGTGGTCATTTTCATTCTGTTGTCGTCCTGGATCAAAGTGCTTAGAAGTTCACACCGAAGCTGAGGGCGACGAAGTCGCGATCATCCACGGTGGTGTACTTGCCATCGAAGAAGTTGGTGTACGACAGGCTCGCCGTGTAGGTGTTCTGGTACTCGGCGTCCAGGCCCAGGCTGACCGCCTTGCGGCCTTCCTCGAAGTTGCCGCCGGGGCCCGGCGAGTAACCGTCGACGTCATGGGACCAGGCCACGCTTGGGCGCAGGTTCACGCCGGCGAAGACGTTGTTGTAGTCCCAGATGGCGCGTACGCGATAACCCCAGGAGTCGGAGGTGGTGAAACCGTCGTTTTCGCAGTAGCGCGAAAGGTTGTTCTGCGGGGCGCCGGCCAGCGTGGTGGCGTTGAGGCTCTGGCAACGACCGCCAGGCAGCGGGCCAGGCCCATAGACCGGGTCACGGCCGTAGCGCATCTTGGAGGTGCTTTCCAGGCCGCCCACGTGGGTCCAGCCGACCTCGCCGACCATGGTCAGGCGCTCGGCGCCCATGACCTGGTCGAAGAAGTGGGTGAACGTGGTTTGCAACTGGGTGATTTCCTTGCGGCGATAGCCCGGCTGGTCGGTGTCCGGCACGCCCTTGAGCACCGAGGCATTGGGGTCGAGCGGGGTCAGGCCCGAATAGAGGATATCGGTGGTGTTCAACTGCACCGGGGCGTTCGGCCGATAGCTGATTTCGCCGCTCCAGGCCGTGCCGGTGGGCAGGGTGGTGGAGAAGCTCAGGCCGTACAGGCGAATGTCTTCCGGGTACTCGACGTAGTAGCTGGAGTTACCGGCCACATACAGGGGCATGAGTTGCTGCAGCAGGGCCGGGTTGGTGGCGGCGCCGGCCGGCACCCCGGCACGGACCAGCGCGCCAGCCAGGTTGGCTGGGTTGTAGAAGCGCGACCCCGCACCACGACCACTGAAGATCGGTGCACGGCTGTGGTAGTTCATGAAGTAACCGCCGAACTCGGTGTTAAGCGGTTCGTACATGTAGCGCAGTGCCAAGCCGAACTGGCCGCTGTCGCGGGCGTCACGGTCCGGGCCACGACGCACGATCACGCCTTCATCCGGCGAGCCCCAGCTGACGCCCTGTCCCTGCAAGGCGCGCATGGTCGGCCCGGCCAGGGCCCCCAGGCGCCCGGCCACGGCCGACTGCTTGGCCAGTACTGCCAGGTTGTTGTCGCAACCATCGGCGATCACGTCTGGCTGCGAGAAGAAGGTGCCGCAGTTGTCGACGACGGTCTGGTCCCACTCGATCTGGTAGAAGCCTTCGGCGGTCAGGTTGTCGGTCAGGCTCTGCGACAGGTAGAACATGTTGACGGGGATCAGGCCTTCCTTGATCTCCGCGCCCGGGCGACGGAATGCCGAGACATCGATGGGGTTGATGGAGTTGATGCCGCCACCGATGAAGGTACTTTCGCCCCAGCTCACCACCTGCTTGCCGAAGCGCACGGTGCCTGGCAGATCGGCGATGGAGTAGTTGTGATAGACGAAGGCGTCGAGGATCTGGGCGCCCGAGGACTTCGCGCCCTCCTTGCGGTTGGAGTCGCTGATGTCCTTGAACTCGCGGCCTTCGTCCTTGAGTTCGAAGTCATACCAGTACTTGCCGCGGACGAACACGCCGGTGTCGCCGTACTTGAGCTCGAGGTCGTGGATACCCTTGAAGATCTTCGAGAAGGTCTCGCCCTTCTTGAAGTTCAGGTGACCGTCGTCGGAGGTCTGCGACAACCCCCTGCCGCCGTTGTTGGCCCCGATGAGGTTCTTGTTGGGGTTGGCCGTCGACCAGCTGGCGCCGATGGAGAGCGACGAGTCGAACTGGCCTTCGATTTCCCCGATGTTGAAGCTGACAGCGAAAGCAGGACTTGCGAGCGTAGAAGCGAGGCTGACGGCCAGGGGCAGACGTGCCCGGCGCCAGAACGGGTTTGCAGATGTCATCGACGCTACTCCATGTACTTTTTTGTTATGGCAGTGAGTCCTTTCAGAAACGGCTCGAGCGCCTGGCCAAGCAGGCTCTTGCCCAAGGCGCCACGCACAAGGTGCGCGGTGCCCTCCCCCATTCCTGAAAATCCCCTGACCCGACTATAGCCAGCGCCCACAGGTGCTTGATCCCTCTAAAGTGTGATTTGCACCCCCTGCGGGTGGCCCACCACGAATGGCCGCCCTGTGTGCCAGCAGTGCTCAAGCATGGCTCAATTTCATCGTTTGACAAGGCACCGTCCCCTCTAGCCTGCGGGTCGCACCCAAAGAGGCACGACCCGCGCAACGGTTACAGGGTGGAAAGGAACGCACTGTTACTGGCTTGCCACTGGCTGATATCCAGGCGGATGCGCTTCTTGTCGAGTTTGCCGACACTGGTCTTGGGAATTTCAGTAACAAGGGCGATCTGGCTGGGAATCGCCCACTTGTTGATATGGCCCTGCTCGACGAAAGGCTTGAGGTGTTCCTTGAGTGCCCGGGCATCGATGCTCATGCCGTCGCGCGCCACCAGCAGGGCGAAGGGCCGCTCGCCCCATTGCGGGTCGGGCACGCCGACCACCGCCACTTCGCGCACCGCCGGGTGGCGGCTGACCAGGTCCTCGAGGTCGAGCGAGGAAACCCACTCACCGCCGGTCTTGATCACGTCCTTGATGCGATCGCGGATGTCGATGTAGCCCATGCCGTCGAGGGTGGCGACGTCACCGGTGTGCAACCAGCCGCCCTGCCAGAGTTCCTCGCCCTTCTGCGGCTCGCGGAAGTAGCCCATGGTCAGCCAGGGCGCGCGCAGCACCAGCTCGCCCTGGGTTTCGCCATCGGCGGGGAGGAAGTTGCCATTGCCGTCGACGATGGCGGCCTCGACCAGTGGCACCGGCACGCCGGCCTTGATCCGGTAGCTGGTGCGCTCGTCCTCGCTGCCCGCCTGTAGTTCGTCGTTGAGGTGCGCGGCACTGATCAGCGGGCAGGTTTCCGACATGCCGTAGGCGGCGGTGAGCTGGATGCCCCGGGCCAGCGCTGCCTGGTACAAGGCGCGATTGAGCGCGCTGCCACCGATGATGATCTTCCAGCCACCGAAATCCTGGCCGGCCGCCGACGGGCAATTGAGCAGCATCTGCAGGATGGTCGGCACGCAGTGGGAGAAGGTGACCTTTTCCTCGCGCCACAGCCTGATCAGCATGTCCGGCTCGTAGCGCCCCGGATAGACCTGCTTGATCCCCATCATGGTCGCCGCGTAGGGGATGCCCCAGGCGTGCACGTGGAACATCGGCGTGATCGGCATGTAGACGTCGTTGCTGCTCAGCAGCCTCACGCTGTCCAGGCTGCCCAGTACCGATGTTTCGGCCAGGGTGTGCAGCACCAGTTGGCGATGGGTGAAGTAGACCCCCTTGGGGTTTCCGGTGGTGCCGGTGGTGTAGAAGGTGGTGGCCACCGAGTTTTCATCGAAGTCGGGGAAATCGTAGCGCGGGCTGGCGGCGGCCAGCAGCTGCTCGTACTCGCCCACCAGGTTCGGCAGGTCGGCGGATTTGTCCGGGCCGTCGGTCAGCAGCAGGGTCTTGTCGACCGTGGTCAACTGGCCGGCGATGGCTTGGTAGAGACCGATGAAATCACTGTTGACCAGCACGAAGCGGTCTTCGGCGTGGTTCATGGTGTAGAGGATCTGCTCGGGCGACAGGCGCACGTTGATGGTGTGCACCACTGCGCCGATCATCGGAATGGCGAACATGCACTCCAGGTAACGGTGGCTGTCCCAGTCCATCACCGCCACGGTGTCACCGGCCTTCACCCCCGCGGCGGTCAATACGTTGGCCAGGCGGGCGATGCGCTCGTTCAACTGCGGGTAGGTCAGGCGGATCTGGTCGCGGTAGACGATCTCGCGGGTCTTCTCGTAGCGGCTGCCGGACATCAGCAGGCGTTTGATCAGCAGCGGGTACTGGTAGGCGCCCTCGGCGGGCTTGATGATGCGCGTCTGCAACATGGGTATCCCTTTTCGTCAAAGCGGGCAGGACTTTTCAGGCACTTACTGTAGATCGGTGACGCACCGGTCAAATCAGCCGAAGGAATGATTTGCGCCCCTCGAGGTATGAGTGCCACGACATTGACGAAGGGCGCCAAGCGACCAGACACTGCGACCACAGCTTGCCGTCCAATCACCGGAGCCCCTGATGCCCAGCCCACGTCGCGCCGTGTTCCTCGATCACCAGTCCCTGGACCTGGGTGACCTCGACCTTTCGCCGCTGCATGCCCAGTTCGATGAATTGCGACTGCACGCCGCCACCACGGCGCAGCAGGTCGCCGCACGCCTGCAAGGCGCAACGGCGGTCATCAGCAACAAGGTGATGCTCGACGCCACCACCCTGGCCGCCAACCCGCAGCTCGAGCTGATCCTGGTGGCCGCCACCGGCACCAACAACGTCGACCTGGCCGCCGCCCGCGCCCAGGGCATCACCGTGTGCAACTGCCAGGGCTACGGCACCCCCTCGGTGGCCCAGCACACCCTGGCGCTGCTGCTGGCCCTGGCCACCCGGCTGTGTGACTACAACCAGGCGGTCGCCGCCGGGCACTGGGCCAAGGCCAGCCAGTTCTGCCTGCTGGACTTCCCCATCGTCGAGCTGCAGGGCAAGACCCTCGGCCTGCTCGGCCACGGCGAGCTTGGCGGCGCGGTGGCGCGCCTGGCCGAAGCGTTCGGCATGCGCGTGCTCAGCGGGCAGATCCCGGGGCGGCCGCCGCGCGCCGGGCGCCTGCCGCTGGACGAGCTGCTGCCGCAGGTCGATGCGCTGACCCTGCATTGCCCGCTCAACGAACAGACCCGGCACATGATCGGCGCTCGCGAGCTGGCGCTGCTCAAACCCGGCGCGCTGGTGGTCAACACTGCCCGCGGCGGGCTGATCGACGAGCAGGCCCTGGCCGATGCGCTGCGCGCAGGGCACCTGGGCGGCGCGGCCAGCGACGTGCTCAGCGTCGAGCCACCGGTCAATGGCAACCCCTTGCTGGCGGCGGACATCCCGCGCCTGATCATCACCCCGCACAGCGCCTGGGGCGCGGTGGAGTCGCGCCAGCGCATCGTCGGCCAGCTCGCCGAGAACGCCCAGGCGTACTTCGCCGGCCAGGCACGGCGAGTGGTCGGCTGACGCCGCGGCGGCTCTGCTACACTGCGCCACTTTTTTCAGGAGGCGTCGTCCATGGACCCGCGCAGTGAAGTATTGCTCCGCCAGGCGGAGCTGTTCCAGGGCCCGCTGCTGATCGCCGGTGCCCAGGCCGACGGCCTGCTCGGTCAATTGCCCCAGGCCCATGGCTGGACCTGGCATGCCGGCGACCAGGCCCTGCTGCACAGCCGCTTCAGCGGGCGCAGCCACTATGGCGTCGAGGTGCCCGAGGTGGCCTTCGAGGCCGCCGTGCTGTTCCTGCCCAAGTCCCGCGAGCTGGCCGCCTACCTGCTCAATGCCCTGGCCTCGCGCCTGGCTGGGCGCCCCCTGTACCTGGTGGGCGAGAAGCGCGGTGGCATCGAAGGCGCGGCCAAGCAGCTGCAAGCCTTCGGCAAGCCGCGCAAGCTCGACAGCGCGCGGCATTGCCAGCTGTGGCAGGTAAGTGTCGACAACGCCCCGCAGGCCAAGCCCCTGGAGAGCCTGGCCGAACGCTTCGAGCTGGCGCTGGCGGACGGCCCGTTGCAGGTGATCAGCCTGCCGGGCGTGTTCAGCCATGGCCGCCTGGACAAGGGCACGGCGCTGCTGCTGGAGCACCTCGACGACCTGCCCTGCGGCGCTGTGCTGGACTTTGGCTGTGGCGCCGGGGTGCTTGGGGCAACGATCAAGCGCCGCTACCCGCAAAGCCGGGTCACCCTGCTCGATGTCGACGCCTTCGCGGTCGCGGCCAGCCGCCTGACCCTGGCGGCCAATGGCCTGCAAGCCGAGGTGATCAGTGGCGACGGCATCGATGCCGCGCCAGCCGAACTGGACCTGATCCTGAGCAACCCGCCGTTCCATACCGGGGTGCACACCGATTACCAGGCGTCGGAAAATCTGCTGAAAAAATCACGACAACATCTGCGAAAAGGCGGCGAAATACGGCTGGTTGCCAATAGCTTCCTGCGCTATCAGCCGCTGCTGGAAGAGGCCCTGGGCAACTGTGAGATCCGCGCCGAGGCCCAGGGCTTTCGCATCTACCGGGCAACACGCGGATAAAAACAGGGCTTGCCGAAAGCGCCTGGCCTAGGCAGAATCCGCTCCGTCCTAGGGGAGTAGTCTCCCGCGAGCGCCCTGCTCGCCCGGCACGCGTCAACACACTTGGCCCACAGGCCATGGCGCGTGCGACCCACGATCTGCGCAGACAGGTCCAGGGTTTGACAAGACCTATGACACGCACACCTTACCCGGGGCGGGGAGGTCGTACGTGTCATAGCCGTGTCGGCCCGCCCCCGTAGGAATCTCCTGATGCTGGAATCACTGCTCGTCCCCACCGCCATCGTTGCCCTCGCTGAAATCGGCGACAAGACGCAATTGCTCGCGCTCATCCTGGCGGCACGTTTCCGCAAGCCCTGGCCGATCATCGCCGGCATCATCGCCGCCACCCTGGCCAACCATGCCGCGGCCGGTGCCGTGGGGGCCTGGGTCAGCAGCTTCTTCAGCGAGTCGGTGCTGCACTGGATTCTCGCCGCAAGCTTCACCGCCACCGCGCTGTGGACCCTGGTGCCGGACAAGATGGACGATGACGAAAGCAGCAACGCGCGCCGCTTCGGGCCGTTCGTGACCACGCTGATCGCGTTCTTCCTGGCGGAGATCGGTGACAAGACCCAGGTGGCCACGGTGATGCTGGCGGCGCAGTACCCGCACCTGATCATGGTGATCATCGGCACCACGTTGGGCATGCTGATCGCCAACGTGCCGGTGGTGCTGGCCGGCAACTTCGCGGCGGAAAAACTGCCGCTGACACTGATCCGTCGCCTGGCGGCGACGGCGTTCTTCGTGCTGGCCGTGGTCGCGGTGTATTCGGCGATGAAGACCAGTGGCTGGATAGGCTGAAGACCCTGTAGCAGCCAGCCTTGCTGGCGAACCAGACAGCGCGGTGCCTGGCACCGGCTTTGCCGGTGTTCGCCGGCAAAGCCGGCGCCTACAGGGGGACCCGGTGAATTACTTCTTGGCGGCCTGATACAGCGGCATCACCTTCGGGATTGCCGCCTGCAACGAGGCGATACGGCTGCTCGAGGCCGGGTGGGTGCTCATGAACTCTGGCGGCGCGCCTTCGGACGCCTTGCTCATCTTGTTCCACAGGGTGATCGCGGCGTTCGGGTCGTAGCCGGCGCGGGCCGACAGTTCCAGGCCGATCAGGTCGGCCTCGTTCTCGTTGGCGCGGCTGTTGGGCAGGGTCATGGCGTAGTTCACCACGGTGTCGGCCATGGCCATGCTGTCCTGGCCCAGGCCGAAGATGGCACCGGCGCCCTGACGGGCCATTTGCACGCCGTAGGCCTTGGACATCGCCTCACGGCTGTGCTCGCGCAGGGCGTGGGCGATCTCGTGGCCGACCACGGCGGCGATCTCGGCGTCGGTCAGCTGCAACTGATCGATCAGGCCGGTGTAGACGATGATCTTGCCACCCGGGCCGCAGTTGGCGTTCAGTTCATCGCTCTTGATCACATTGACTTCCCAGTTCCACTGCGCGGCATCCGGCCGGAACTGTGGCGCCTGGGCGATCAGGCGCTTGGCGATGGCCTGCACGCGCTTGGCGTCGTTGCTGCTCTTGTCCAGCACGCCCTTGCTCGACGCTTCGCCGAGGGTCTGCTGGTACGACTGGGCGTACATCTGGTTGACCTCGTCGGTCGACAGCATGCTGAACATGTACTGCTGGCGCTGAACGCCCACGGCACCGCCACTGGTGGTATTGACCGCCTGGCAGCCGCCCAGCAGGACACCGGCAGTCAGCAGGCTGACAACGAATGACTTACGCATGAAAACACTCCCTTTTTACATGCCGCGTATCCTAGTGTGGTGTTTCACAAATAACGACCCTAATTTGCGGTGCTTTTTGCGCTCATGCTGCGTTGTCGCTCCTCGCCGTAGCTGGGCTACGACTCGTCGCGACGCCTTGCTTGAGCACAAAAATCACACGCGAATTATGGGTCGTATTTGCAAAACACCACACTAGGCCCAGTCGCCCGCCCCTGCCAGAGCCGCAGGGAAGATTTCTCGCCGTCGCCTCATGCTTTGGTATTAGCCCGCCGATAACACCTGGTAACGACCTCCTTGCGCGCGGAGCTTTGCCATGAAGTTCAAGTCGATCCAGTTTTCCGTGGCCGCCCTGGCCGGTGCCATCGTGCTGAGCATTGTCGCGGCACTGGTGCTGTACGCGGTGTATGCCGGGCAACGGACCCAGGCCCTGGTGCAACAACGTACCCAGCAGCAGTTCGAGAACGTCATCGAGCAGCGCCTGGCGGCCCTGGCCCGCACCCAGGTCAGCGAGATCCAGCGCGGCCTGGAGGCGCCGCTGGCGATCGCCCGCGGCCTGGCCACCGGCAACGCGATGATCGGCATGCAAGGCGCCGACGGCCAGCCCCTGATGCGCGTCGACCGCGAACACCTGATCAACCAGCTCAAGCGCACCGTGCAGGCCAATCCGAGCGTGCTCGGCGCCTACCTGGGCTGGGAACCGAACGCCCTCGACCACGCCGATGCGCGCTACGTCGGCAGCAACCTGGTGGGCATCGACAGCGCCACCGGGCGCTTCCTGCCCTGGTGGTTCCGCAACGCCGACGGCAGCCTCGGCCAGGACAAGCTGGCCGATGTCGACGACCGCACGGTGCTGGCCACCGGCGTGCGCGCCAGCGAGTACTACCTGTGCCCGAAAGAGTCGAAAAAAGCCTGCGTGATCGACCCCGCCCCCTACAAGGTGGGCGACAAGCTGGTCATGCTCGCCTCGTTCGTCGAACCGATCATGATCGACGGCCAGTTCCAAGGCATGGCGGGCGCCGACCTGTCGGTGAACTTCATCCAGGACCTGCTCAACACCGCCGATCGCCAGCTGTATGACGGCGCCGGCGAGCTGGCCCTGGTCTCGAGCAACGGCCGCCTGGTGGCCTACACCCGCGACCCGGCCAAGTTCGGCGAAAAAGCCAGCGATGTGCTGGACAGCGAGGAAGCCGCCACCCTCAACACCCTGAGCGGCGAGCAACTGCACTACGAGGTGGACGCCAGCAAGGACCGCATCGAGCTGTACCTGCCCTTCAAGGTCGCCAGCACCGATGCGCGCTGGACCCTGTTGCTGGAGCTGCCGCTGAGCACGGTCATGGCCGACGTCAACCAGTTGCAGCAGGACCTGGCCGACCAGCGGCGCACCGATATCACCGGCATGACCCTGGTCGGCCTGGCCATCGCCGCCGTCGGCCTGCTGGTGATCTGGCTGCTGGCCCTGGGCATCGCCCGCCCGCTCAAGCAGATGGTTGCCATGCTCGAGGACATCGCCCAGGGCGAGGGCGACCTGACCCGCCGCCTGCAAAGCGACCGCGCCGACGAACTGGGCGCCATCGCCAGCGGCTTCAACACCTTCCTGGCCAAGTTGCAGGCGATGATCAGCCAGGTGGTCAGCTCGGTGCAGAAAGTCAGCGACTCGTCCGAGCACACCGCCGACATCGCCATCCGCACCAACCAGGGCGTGCACAAGCAAATGGCCGAGATCGACCAGGTGGCCACCGCCGTGCATGAAATGACCGCCACCGCCCAGGACGTGGCGCGCAACGCCACCCAGGCGGCCCAGGCTGCCAGCGAGGCCGACCGCGCGGCCAACCAGGGCCTGGACATCGTCCGCGACACCTCCAACGCCATCAGTGCCCTGGCCAGCGAAATCGGCCGGGCGGTGACCGTGGTCCAGGACCTGGCCCGCGACAGCGAGAACATCAACGCCATCCTGGTGGCCATCCGCGCCATTGCCGAACAGACCAACCTGCTGGCGCTCAACGCCGCCATCGAGGCGGCCCGCGCCGGTGAACAGGGCCGCGGCTTCGCCGTGGTCGCCGACGAGGTGCGCAACCTGGCGCAGAAGACCCAGCAGGCCACCGAAGAGATCCAGCAGATGATCCAGCAGTTGCAGCAAGGCACCCGCGAAGTGGTCAAGGTGATGGAGGACAGCCAGGGCAAGACCGACGACAGCGTGCTGCAGGCCAGCCGCGCCGCCGAGGCACTGGAGAGCATCACCCAGGCGGTGTCGGTGATCAACGACATGAACACCCAGATCGCCAGCGCCGCCGAAGAGCAGAGTGCCGTGGCCGAGGACATCAACCGCAACGTGATCAACATTGGCCAGGTGGCCGGCGAAGTCGCTGGCGGCGCCGACGAGTCGAGCCAGGCCAGCGCCGAGCTGACCAAGCTGGCGGAGCAGCAGCGGCGCTTGATCAATCAGTTCAGGGTTTGACCCGAGGCCGCGCAGGTACTCCTGTAGGACCGGCCACCTAGGCGGGCGTCAGGCACTCCGGCCCATTGAGCTGCGGGTCGTTGACGAAATACGCCAGCGCCCGCTCGCGCAAGGCCGACGGCGGCTTGGCCAGTAACTCGTGCAAGCGCGCCATCGGTGTTTCCGGATCCAGCCACAGCGCCTGCTCGGCCTCATCCAGCATCAGCGGCCGGCGCTGGTTCATCGCGGCTTGCGTCACCACCGCGCAGCTCAGCCAGGCCTGCTCCTGCACCGGGTACACCTCCCACAACGCCGCGAAGAACAGCGACGCACCCTCCCCCGGCGTCACCCAGTACGGGCGCTTGCGCGCCGTGCCCCGCCATTCGTAAAAACCATTGGCTGGCATCAGGCAGCGCCGCTGGCGCAGGGGCTCGCGGAACATCGGTTGCTCGGCGACAGTTTCGGCGCGGGCCTGGGCGGGGGTGCGGGACAGGTCGGTCAACCACGCCGGGGTCAAACCCCAACGGGCGCTGGCCAGCTGCAACTGACCGTCGAGCTGGCGCTGGATCAGCACCGAGGCACCGGGCGAGATGTTCCATTGGGCCTGCTGGCCCGCCGGGAAACCGGGCAGCCCGGCAAAGGCCTGGGACCAGCGAAACAGGGCGTAGCGTCCACACATGGGCGAATTCAAAACCTAGCAGATCAGGGTTCCGGGATAACTCTCCGGTTCGTCGCCGGCAAGTGGCTGGGCAGCATTGTACGCATCGATCAACTGCCGTGCGTATTCGGCCTGCTCATCGGCCACCGCCAGGCCCAGCAAGCCCTGGATCGGCAGCTCGCCCATGGCGCCCATCAGGTCGCGCCCCACCAGGTGCACCGCGATACCCTCGCTGGCCAGCATGCCCATCAGCATCTGCGCCTCCAGCAGGCTTTCCGGCTCGTAGATCCGTTGCATCAGTCGTTCTCACCGTAGACATCCAGCATCCACTCCTGGCCATGCACCTGCAGCACGAAGCGGATAGGCTTGCAGCACACCTGGCAGTCCTCGATGTACTCCTGATCGCCCCCGGACAGGTCCACCGAGGTTTCGACTTGCTCGCCACAATAGGGGCAATCGTAGATCGCAGTTTCCAGCATCGCGGCCTCCGGGGTGAGTTGTGCGTATAATTGCCGGTCTGTTTACAGGGCCTGAGTGTGTCCGAGCCGTTTTTCGGAACCCGCCCTTACCTTATTACCCTAGCCGTTTCCAACAAGAGAGCATGATGGGCGAATTCGATGCCATCCGACCGTACGACGACGCTGAGGTCCCTGCCGTTCTGGCACGGCTGCTCAGCGACCCGGCATTCCTCGATATCCTCACCCACTTCCGCTTCCCGCGCGCGGCGGGCGCCTTCGGCTGGCTGCTCAAACCGCTGATCGCCCGGCGCCTGCGCCAGGAGTTCGCCGGGGTCACCTGCGTCGCCACCCTGCAGGACAAGGTCGAGTACTACGTCGACCGCACCATCGACCGCGCCACCGACGGCGTGACCTACACCGGCGTCGAGCAGCTCAAGGCCGGTACCGCCTACCTGTTCCTGGCCAACCACCGCGACATCGTCATGGACCCGGCGTTCGTCAACTACGCGGTGTACCACGCCGGCCTGCCGACGCCGCGCATCGCCATCGGCGACAACCTGCTGCAAAAGCCGTTCGTCAGCGACATGATGCGCCTGAACAAGAGCTTCATCGTGCACCGCTCGATCAGCGGCCGCCGCGAGAAGCTGGCCGCCTACCAGTTGCTGTCGGCCTACATCAACCACTCGATCCGCCACGATTGCGTGTCGATCTGGATTGCCCAGGCCGAAGGCCGCGCCAAGGACGGTGACGACCGTACCGATTCGGCGATCCTCAAGATGTTCCACATGAGCCGCAAGGACGAGCCGTTCGGCGCAGTAGTCCAGAGCCTGAACCTGACGCCGGTGTCGATCAGCTACGAATACGACCCCTGTGACCAGGCCAAGGCCCGCGAGCTGTACATCCGCGCCACCACCGGCAGCTACACCAAGGCCCCGGGCGAGGACGACAACAGCATCGCCCAGGGCATCACCGGCTACAAAGGCCGGGTGCACATCAACTTCGCGCCACCGGTGACCGAGTACCACGAGGACACCAAGCAGCTGGCACAGGCCATCGACCGCCAGATTCTCGGCGGCTACCGGCTGTTCCCGGTGCATTACCTGGCGTATGCGATGTGGGCGCAGAAGGACCCGACGCTCGAGGTGCCGAGCGCGGACAAGCTGTTCCCCGCCGATGAACTGGCCAAGGCCAAGGAAGAATGGCAGCGGCGCCTGGACGCTTGCCCGGTGGAACACCAGCCCTACCTGGTGCAGCAGTATGCGACGCCGGTACGCAACCAGTATCAGGTCAAGCGCCAGCCGGCATCCGCCTGACAACGCACCTGTAGGCGCGGCTTTAACCACGATCACCCGCAAAGCGGGTGCCAGGCACCGCGTTGCCTGCATCGCGGCTGAAGCCGCTCCTACAGGGTAGGCGTCAGCGATTCAGACCCAGGTGCTGAACCAGGACAGCAGCAGGGCCATCGCCAGGCACGAGAAGCCGAGGATGTAGAAGTAGCGTGGCACGCGCTGCTCGAAGGCATCGACCATGCCGTCCTCCACCGCCAGGCCTTCACGGGCCACCGCCTCGCGGCGTCGGGCACTGTGCAGCAGCAACCCGCCCGGGCAGGTGATGATCAGGGCCAGCAGGTTGATCAATTTGGCTGGATGGGCGGCCAAGAAGCCCCAGAGCATTTGCAACGACATTGCGCGACCTCGGTATCACGTGCGGCAAAGCCCGGCATTCTACCCAAGCCCCAGCCCGCCACCGCGACTTTGCGACCAGCTGTCATTTAATTTCATCTGTCACACGCTCGTCATCAAGACAGGCCACCCTGTCGGCCTTCAACTGACCGGAGCTTGTCATGCTGCACGCCGAAAACCAGGACCGCCTCTACCTCGTCGCCCAGAGCGACGAACAGCAGGCGCTGATCGATGGTTTCGCCATCAATGTCCAGGATCGCCAGTGGCTGGTGTATTGCGCCCTCGGCGGGCATGCCCACGACGACCTGCCGGAAATCGACCCGCACACCGGGATCAGCCTGCTGGATTTCACCGTACAGGCCGCCTGAGCCAGTCGCGACGATCTCGGTAGGAGCCGGCCTTGCCGGCGAACACCGGCAAGGCCGGTGCCAGGCACTAAGTTGTTTGGCTTCGCCTGCAGCTGGCGCCTACCCATTGCCGAGTTGCCCGCCCCCAATAAAAAACCCGCTGCCTGAGCCCAGGCAGCGGGTTTTCTTTGGCGCGAAAGCCTTACTCGCCCAGTACCTGACCGACGGTCGGGTCCTTGAACAGGCGAGTCAGGGCATCGCTCAGCACATCGCTCACCAGCTTGGTGTTGGTCTCCTGGTTCGGCGCCATGCCGAAACGCTGGTCCAGCGACGCACCGTAACGGCCGCTGTAGCGACGGTTGGCGTTGGACACGTCGGCACGGAAGGTGGCGCCGATGGTCGCCTCGGTCACGTACATCTTGTCCTTGGGCGACTGGTACTTGAGCTCGGCCAGGGTCACGGTCAGCTGCGGGGCATTGGCGGCGTTGGGCGTCGGGGTGAAGCCGAGCAGGCGCACCGCGGCTTCGGCCTGGGCCTGCAGCTTGGGCACTACGTCATTGCCGTTGACGGTAATGGTGCTGGTCTCGGGGTACATGCCACCGCGGGTGCCCAGCGACTGCGAAGCGCGCCCATCGACCACCCTGACCACCACCGGCTGGCCATGCCCGACCGGGGCCAACTGCTGGGTGAGCTTGGGTTGCGGGCTGAGTTGTTGCGGGCTGTGGGCACAACCGGCCAGGCTCAGGCTGGCCACCGCGAACAAACCGACCAACAGACGTTGCAACATGCGCGTTTCTCCAGAAAAAGCCGCAAAGGCCCACAGTATACCTAGCGCCACGCGGTAAGCGGCAAGCCGCAAGAAAAAGCGGCCATGACGCCCCCCACTCGCGCGCAGCAGCTTCGCCAGCCTCCAGGTTTGCGCCCATGCAAGCCGCCACTGGCAGCAACGCACCCCGTCGGCCTGACAAACGCTGCAATAAAAACCCAACAAGTACGCCCTTTCCGCCCGCGACATCGTTATAATCTCCCCCCGATTATAAGGACGTCTCCTGATCGGGCCCCGCATTCGCCGCTTGAACCCGGCACCCTCGACGCTTCGCCCACAGAGAGCCTTCCACTCAGGTCTTGCATTGGCTGTCGTGCCTGCTGTTCCCGGCCTTCCGCTTCGCATGAACCTGCGGGTTGCCATCGCGCAGTCCACTTTTGAGGTTCACGACTCCAAAAGAGCGTGAAAAAACGGTTTTTCACAACTTCACGAGAGTGTGGCGAGCAAATGAACAGTCTGGCATGTGTAAAAGCGGCAGATGTGTCCCGAACAGCCCTGAACAGACGGCAAAAGCGCTCATCCTGGATGGGAGCCTGAGGCCGGTCCATAACGCACGACGGTTCACTTGACCATAAGTCGAATTGCCGCACCTGTGGCAAACGGGGTTCAATACCTGAACACCCAAGACTGATTGGCGGTGTCCGCGGAAGTTGCAAGAACTGCGAAGAGTCGGACATGGCGATCCTGGCCACCCCAGGGATCCTATGCTGTCAATTAGGTGCTGTAGATTGTGGAGACGCGTTAATGGCGCAGAACGAATCGGTTGATGTGGTACTGGTAGGCGCGGGCATCATGAGTGCCACCCTGGCCGTACTGCTCAAGGAGCTCGACCCGACCCTCAAACTGGAGGTCGTCGAGGCGATGGACTCCGGGGCCGCGGAGAGTTCCAACCCCTGGAACAACGCCGGTACCGGCCATGCCGGCCTGTGCGAGCTGAACTATACCCCGCAGGCCGCCGATGGCAGCATCGACATCAAGAAGGCCGTGCACATCAACACCCAGTTCGAGGTTTCCCGCCAGTTCTGGGCGTACCTGAGCAAGAAGGGCAGCTTCGGCTCGGCGCGCGCGTTCATCAACCCGGTACCGCACCTGAGCTACGTCGAGGGTGACAAGGGCGTTTCCTTCCTCAAGAAGCGTTTCGAGATGCTCAAGCAGCACCACGCCTTCGCCGAGATGGAATACACCGAAGACAAGGCCGTGATGAACGACTGGATGCCGCTGATGATGCCAGGCCGTCCGGCCGACCAGCACATCGCCGCCACCCGCGTGCTCAAGGGCACCGACGTCAACTTCGGCGCCCTGACCAACAAGCTGCTCAAGCTGCTCGGCGACACACCGGACGCCCAGGTCAAGTACAGCAAGAAGGTTGTCGGCCTGCGCCGCAACGGCAGTGGCTGGACCGTGAGCATCAAGGACGTCAACAGCGGCGGCAGCCGCGAAGTCGACGCCCGCTTCGTCTTCCTCGGCGCCGGCGGCGCTGCCCTGCCGCTGCTGCAGCTTTCCGGCATCCCGGAAAGCAAAGGCTTCGGTGGTTTCCCGGTCAGCGGCCAGTGGCTGCGTTGCGACAACCCGGAAATCGTCAAGCAGCACCAGGCCAAGGTCTACAGCCAGGCCGCCGTTGGCGCGCCGCCGATGTCGGTGCCGCACCTGGACACCCGCGTGGTCGACGGCAAGAAATCGCTGCTGTTCGGGCCCTACGCCGGCTTCACCACCAAGTTCCTCAAGCACGGCTCGTTCATGGACCTGCCGCTGTCGGTGCGCATGGGCAACATTGGCCCGATGCTGGCCGTGGCCCGCGACAACATGGACCTGACCAAGTACCTGGTCAGCGAAGTGATGCAGTCCATGGAGCAGCGCCTGGAATCCCTGCGCCGCTTCTACCCCGAGGCCAAGGCCGAGGACTGGCGCCTGGAAGTGGCTGGCCAGCGCGTGCAGATCATCAAGAAAGACCCGAAAAAAGGCGGCATCCTGCAGTTCGGCACCGAGCTGGTCTCGGCCCAGGACGGCAGCCTGGCCGCACTGCTCGGCGCCTCGCCAGGCGCGTCGGTAACTGTGTCGATCATGCTCGAGCTGATCGAACGCTGCTTCCCCGAGCAGGCCAAGGGCGCCTGGGCCGCCAAGCTCAAGGAGATCTTCCCGGCACGCGAGAAGACCCTGGCCACCGACGCGGCCCTGTACCACAAGATCAGCGCCGACAACGATGTGGCCCTGGAGCTGGTGGAAAGCAGCCCGGCCAAGCATTACGCCTGATCTGGCAGATACGAAAAAACGCCCCGCGGGGCGTTTTTTTGTGCCTGTCTGGCTGCACCCACCGTTCCTTTGTAGGAACGGCCTTGTGTCGCGCCAGGGCTGTGCAGCAGCCCCAGATTTATGCCCTACCTCAATATCGCCGGGGCTGCTTCGCAGCCCTGGCGCGACACAAGGCCGCTCCTACTGGAATCAACCGCGGGCCTTGTCGATGATCTCGATGTACTCCGGCGCATTGCGCTGGTCGGCGATCGCCTCGACGAAGGTCTTGCCATGCTCGTCCTTGCCATCGAGGTCATAGCCCGCTTCGACGAAGAAACCCACATAGCGCTCGAAATCGTCGACCCGCAGGCCGCGGTAGCCCTTGATCAGCTTGTGATGCGATGGCGAGGTCAGGCCATCGGCCGGCTCGAACTGCAGGAAGGTCTTGATGTAGTCATCGCTGATCTCATCACCAATCACTTGTTTCTTGTCTTTACGCATCGCCGACTCCAACTGGGCCATCACGGGCATTTTCAAAGGCGGGCAGTTTACCCCCGCGCAGCGACGGGCCTCAACGCGTACGTACGCTACCGGTGTGCAAGTCGGCCCAGACATGACCATTGGCATAGGTGAGGAACTGCACGTAGAGGGTCTCGTTGCGCAGCAGGTCGATGATCACCCGGTAATCGGCCAGCGGATAGTTCAAGGTCAAGGTGCGGGTTTTGTCGTCGTACACCGGCTTCTTGAGGCTCTTGCCACCCTCGCCATCGAAGTTGACCAGCACCTGGCCGATGGTCGAGCCCTTGCTCAGCGGCTTGCCCTTCAGGCGCATCTGCAACGAGGCGGTGATCGGGATCGGCTGCTGGTCGGACTGGCGCTGGGTGCCGACCACCACGCTGTAGTCGGTGACCTGCAGCAGTTGCTGGCTGGTCGGCGCTGCCTGGCGCAGGGAAAGGTCGTCTGGCGGGAGAAACTGGCTGTGCAGCGGGGCTGCGGACAACGGCAGGCTCACCGCCAGCAGCAGAAGGATGATCGCACGCATTTGAGGCTCCTTGGCTTGAAGCGGCATCCTAGTGTGGTGTCTCACAGAAACGCCACACTAGCATGGCGAGCGAAGCAAGGTGACGGGGCCCGGCCCCGCACGCATTACAGGCCCTTGACGGCGAAGATGCCGTTGGCGTTGCGCCAGTAGCCCTTGTAATCCATGCCGTAGCCGAAGATGTAGCGGTCCACGCAGGACAGACCGAAGTAGCTGGCTTTCAGGTCCGGGCTGGCCTTGCGGTCATGGTCCTTGTCGATCAGCACGGCAGTGTGCACCGCACGGGCGCCGGCATGCTTGCAGAACTCGATGATGGCGCTGAGGGTGTGGCCTTCGTCGAGGATGTCATCGACGATCAGCACATCGCGGTCGATGAACGACACTTCCGGCTTGGCCTTCCAGAACAGCTCGCCACCGCTGGTCTGGTTGCGGTAGCGGGTGGCGTGGATGTACGAGACTTCCAGCGGGAACTGCAGGTGGGTCAGCAGCTTGCCGGCGAAGATCAGGCCACCGTTCATCACGCAGAACACAACCGGGTTCTTGTCGTGCAGGTCGACGCAGATGCGTTTGCCGACCTCGGCGATGGCCACCTCGACCTCGGCTTCGTTGTACAGGCAATCAGCCTCGTGCATCACTTGACGGATATGCTCGAGATCGGCGGACATGGCGCGCTCCAGGGGGTGCATTTTGGAAAAGCGGGCAAAGGTACGCATCCGCTCGTCTCAGATCAAGCCTTTATGGACTAACGTGCACAATGACTGCACGACATCAAGGACTGAATAGATTAATCTAGCGCGGTTTTTTTGCCCGCCTCCCGGAGCCCTCCCCCTATGCCTACTCGTGAGATCCGCCATCCGCTGATCCGCCACAAGCTCGGCCTGATGCGCCGTGCCGATATCAGCACCAAGAATTTTCGCGAACTCGCCCAGGAAGTCGGTGCACTGCTGACCTATGAAGCCACCCAGGACCTGCCGCTCGAAACCTACGAGATCGACGGCTGGTGCGGCAAGGTGCAAGTCGAGAAGATCGCCGGCAAGAAGATCACCGTGGTACCGATCCTGCGCGCCGGTATCGGCATGCTCGACGGCGTGCTCAGCCTGGTGCCCGGCGCCAAGGTCAGCGCCGTCGGTGTCGCCCGCAACGAGGAAACCCTCGAAGCCCACACCTACCTGGAAAAGCTCGCGCCGGACATCAACCAGCGCCTGGCCCTGATCATCGACCCAATGCTGGCCACCGGCGCCTCGATGGTCGCCACCATCGACCTGCTGAAAAAAGCCGGCTGCAAGGAGATCCGCGCCATGGTCCTGGTCGCGGCCCCCGAAGGCATCGCCGTGGTGGAAAACGCCCACCCGGACGTGCAGATCTACACCGCCTCGATCGACCAGCGCCTGAACGAGCACGGCTACATCGTGCCGGGCCTGGGTGATGCCGGCGACAAGATCTTCGGCACCAAGCAGAAGGACGCCTGACCATGCAGGACGGCTTCAACGACCCGCTCTGGCGCCAGGTCGTTTCGGGCGCGCAGATGCTCTTCGTGGCATTCGGCGCGCTGGTGCTGATGCCGCTGATCACCGGCCTGGACCCTAACGTGGCGCTGTTCACCGCTGGCATCGGCACCTTGCTGTTCCAGCTGGTCACAGGCCGTCAGGTCCCGGTATTCCTGGCCTCCAGCTTTGCCTTCATCACCCCGATCATCCTTGCCAAGGGCCAGTTCGGCCTGGCCGAGACCATGGGCGGCGTGATGGCGGCGGGCTTCGTGTACACCTTCATGGGCCTGATGGTGAAGATCAAGGGCACCGGTTTCATCGACCGCATGCTGCCGCCGGTGGTGATCGGCCCGGTGATCATCTCCATCGGCCTGGCCATGGCGCCGATCGCCGCCAACATGGCGATGGGCAAGGGCGGCGACGGCGCCGCGCTGATGCCCTACAAGACCGCCATGCTGATCTCCATGCCAGCGCTGCTGACCACGCTGATCGTCGCCGTGTTCGGCAAGGGCATCTTCCGCCTGGTGCCGATCATCGCCGGCGTGCTGGTGGGCTTCGCCCTGTCGTTCGCCTTCGGCGTGGTCGACACCGCCAAGATCGCCGCCGCGCCCTGGCTCGAGGTGCCCAATTTCACCGCGCCAGCGTTCAACTGGCAGGCGATCCTGTTCATCGTCCCGGTCGCCCTGGCGCCGGCGATCGAGCATATCGGCGGGGTGATCGCGGTGGGCAGCGTGACCGGCCGCGACTACCTGAAGAAGCCGGGCCTGCACCGCACCCTGCTGGGCGACGGCCTGGCGACCACGGCCGCCGGCCTGTTCGGCGGGCCGCCCAACACCACCTACGCCGAAGTGACCGGCGCGGTGATGCTGACCAAGAACTACAACCCGAAGATCATGACCTGGGCGGCGATCTTCGCCATCACCCTGGCCTTCATCGGCAAGTTCGGCGCACTGCTGCAGAGCATCCCGGTCCCGGTGATGGGCGGCATCCTGTGCCTGTTGTTCGGCTCGATCGCGGCGGTGGGCATGAACACCATGATCCGCCACAAGATCGACCTGGCCGAAGCGCGCAACCTGGTGATCGTCTCGGTGACCCTGGTGTTCGGTATCGGTGGCGTGCTGATCGGCAGCGGTGACGGCCCGGATGATTGGGGCCTGAAAGGCATCGCGCTGTGCGCGGTGGTGGCCATTGCCCTGAACCTGATCCTGCCGGGGAATGATGGCTGGAAGAACAAGAAGCTAGATGATCAGTTGCCCTGATCGGGCCGCTGCGTTCGTGGGAGCAGGTTAGCCTGCTCCCACGATTACTTGGTCAGGCCCTCTCGCACATTCCCGCCAGCACCCCCACCCACTGCGGGTGATCATTCAGGCACGGCACCAGCAGCAACTCCCTGCCGCCCGCCTCGATGAACTGCTCGCTGCCGCGCATGCCGATCTCTTCGAGCGTCTCGATGCAGTCGGCAACGAACGCCGGGCACATCACCAGCAGTTTCTTAACCCCAGCCTTGCCCAACTCGTCCAACCGCGTTTCGGTATAGGGCTCGATCCATTTGGCGCGCCCCAGGCGCGACTGGAACGACACCGACCACTTGCCCTCGGGGATGCCCATCTTCGTCGCCAAGGCCCGCGCCGTGGCCAGGCACTGACCGCGATAGCACACCGCGCGCATGTCGGCGCTGGCATCCTTGCAGCAGTCGGCGGCCTGGAAGTCGTGCTGGCCGGTGGGGTCGAGCTTCTTCAGGTGCCGTTCGGGCAAACCATGGAAGCTCAGCAGCAGGTGATCGTAGTCCTGCTCCAGGTAGGGCCGGGCACTGGCAGCCAACGCCTCGATGTAGTCAGGGTGCTCGTAGAACGGCTGCAAGATGCGGGTTTGCAGGGGCAGCTTGCGCTCGGCGATGGTCTGCCTGGCCAACTCGACCACCGTGGTCACCGTGCTGTCGGCGAACTGTGGATAAAGCGGCGCCAGGGTCACCTTGCGCACGCCTTGGGCTGCCAGGCGTTCCAGCACCTCGGGCAGCGCCGGCTGGCCATAGCGCATGGCGATTTCCACCGGGCCGTGGGGCCAGTGGGCCGTCATCGCCTGTTGCAGGCGCCGGGTCAGCACCACCAGCGGCGAACCCTCGTCCCACCAGATCGAGGCGTAGGCATGGGCCGACTGCTCCGGGCGCTTGATCAAAATCAGCGACACCAGCAGCCGACGCACCGGCCAGGGCAGGTCGATCACGTACGGGTCCATCAGGAACTGGTTGAGGTAACGGCGCACATCGGCCACCGAAGTTGAAGCCGGCGAACCCAGGTTGACCAGCAGCAGGGCATGATCGGTCATGCAGCGTCCTATGTCAGAGGCGGCTGGACAGGTCGTCCAGGGCCGATTGCAGATCGTTGAAGCGGAACGTGAAACCCGCCGCCAGCAAGCGTACCGGGCGGGCACGCTGGCCACCGAGCAGCAGCGTCGACAGCTCGCCGAGCCCGGCCTTGAGCAGCAATGCCGGCATCGGCATGAATGCCGGGCGGTGCAGGGCGCGGCCCAGGCACTTGGCGAACATGCGGTTGCGCACCGGCTCTGGCGCGCAGGCATTATAAGGACCGCTGGCGTCGTTTTGCTGCACAAGAAAATCAATCAAGGCGATCTGGTCATCTATATGGATCCACGGCATCCACTGCCGACCATCGCCCAACGGCCCGCCCAGGCCCAGTTTGTACGGCAGACGCAGGCGCGACAAAAAGCCGCCATCGGCGGCCAGCACCAGCCCCGTGCGCACCAGCACCACACGCATGCCAAGGGCCTGGGCGCGCTGCGCGGTTTCCTCCCAGGCGATGCACAGCTGGCTGGCGAAGTCCTCCTTCACCGGCGGCGAGGCTTCGCTCAGCTCACGTTCGCCGCCATCGCCATACCAGCCCACTGCAGAGCCCGACACCAGCACCTGCGGCCGCTGCTCGCGGCTGGCCAGCCAGGCCAGCAACTGCTCGGTCAGGGTCACCCGGCTGGCCCACAACAAGGTGCGTCGGGCCGCCGTCCAGGGCCGGTCGGCAATCGGCGCACCGGCCAGGTTGATCACCACATCCACCCGGTCATCGCTGGCGATTTCCTCGAGCCGGGCGACCCCGCGGACATCGCGGCCACAGATTTTCGCCACCTCCCCGGGGCGGCGGCTCCATACGCTCAGGCGATGCCCCTGCCCCCGCCACAGCTGGCAAAGGTGTTGGCCGATCAGGCCGGTACCGCCGGTCAGCAATATATGCATGGCTGTGTCCTCACACTTCGCGGCCGTGGTCTATTTTTAAGATCAAGGCACTTTTTTGACCGAACGCTCTCGGATAAACATAGGCCAACCTGCCCTACTCGAGCGGAATAACCTTATACAAAGATTGTGCATTGTACAGGTTTGCCTGGCAGCGTAGGCTGCATACAGCTAGGTTCGAAGAGGCCATCATGACAGTACCTATTGCCATCATCGGTGCCGGTATCGCCGGCCTGTCCGCCGCCCAGGCCCTGCAAAAGGCCGGGCAGACCGTCCACCTGTTCGACAAGGGCCATGGCAGCGGCGGCCGCATGGCCAGCAAGCGCAGCGATGCCGGCGCGCTTGACCTCGGCGCTCAGTACTTCACCGCCCGCGACCGGCGCTTCGTCGAGCAGGTGCACCAGTGGGTAGACGCCGGCTGGGCGGCGCAGTGGAAGCCCCAGCTGTACAACTACCGCGCTGGCGAACTGACCCCATCCCCCGACGAGCAGGTGCGCTGGGTCGGCGTGCCGCGCATGAGCGCCATCACCCGCGGCCTGCTCAAGGATGTCACGGTCAACTTCGGCTGCCGCATCGCCGAAGTGTTTCGCGGCAAGCAATACTGGCACCTGCAGGACACCGAGGGCTGCAGCCACGGGCCGTTCAGCCGCGTGGTGATCGCCGTGCCCGCACCCCAGGCCACACCACTGCTGGCCGCCGCGCCGAAGCTCGCCGCGGTCGCCGCCGGCGTGCAGATGGAACCGACCTGGGCCATCGCCCTGGGCTTCGAGACTCCGCTCGACACGCCCATGCAAGGCTGCTTCGTGCAGGACAATCCCCTCGACTGGCTGGCACGCAACCGCAGCAAGCCGGGGCGTGACGAGCAGCTCGATACCTGGGTGCTGCATGCCACCTCCAGCTGGAGCAAGCAACATATCGACCTGCCCAAGGAAGAGGTGATCGAACAGCTGTGGGGCGAGTTCGCCGAACTGGTCGGCTGCGTGGTACCAGCCCCCACGTTCGCCCTCGCCCACCGCTGGCTGTACGCACGCCCGGCGGGCAACCACGAATGGGGCACACTGGCCGATGCCGACCTGGGCTTGTATGCCTGCGGTGACTGGTGCCTGTCGGGGCGGGTCGAAGGCGCCTGGCTCAGCGGCCAGGAAGCGGCGAAGCGTTTGCTGGAACATCTGGAATAGCGGCTCGGCGCACTTATACAAAAAAGATGCTTTGTATAAGTTTGCGTTTGTGCTGGAATTGACTTGTACAACATCCACCCCCTGTACAAGTTACTCCGGAGACCGCGATGCACGCGCCGCCGCTCACCCTCAAGCCACGCCTGGCCATCAGCGCCTGCCTGACCGGCCAACCGGTGCGCTACAACGCCGGCCACAAAGCCTCCAGCCTGTGCCTCGAGCTGCTCGGCGAGCACTTCGACTGGCTGGCGCTGTGCCCGGAAGTGGCGATCGGCCTGGGCACCCCGCGCGAACCGATTCGCCTGGTGGGTGACCCCGAGCACCCTGCCGTGGTCGGCACGCGCAATGGCGGCACCGACCTGGCCGGGCCACTGCGTGCCTATGCCGAGCAGATCGCCGAGGAAGTCGACGACATCTGCGGCTACATCTTCATGCAGAAATCGCCGTCCTGTGGCCTGGAGCGGGTCAAGGTCTACCAGGACGACGGCCGCCCGGCCCACCAGGGCGGTCGCGGTGCCTACGCGGCGGCATTCTGCGCACGCCGCCCGGACTTGCCGGTAGAGGAGGAAGGCCGCCTGCACGACCCGGTCCTGCGGGAGAACTTCATCGCCCGGGTCTACGCCTACGCCGACTGGCAACAGTTGCTGGGCCAGGGCCTGAGCCGCGGTGCGCTGATTGCTTTCCACTCGCGCTACAAATACCTGCTGATGGCCCACAACCCTGAAGCCTACCGCCGCCTGGGCCGTTTGCTCGGCAGCCTGCGCCGCGCCGACGACCCGGCGCTGGTCGGCCCGCGCTACTTCAGCCAATTCATGCAGGCCCTGCGCCGCTGCGCCAGCCGCGGCACCCACGGCAATGTGCTGCAGCACCTGAGCGGCTACCTGCGCAACGACCTTGGCCAGGCGGACAAGGCGGAGCTGCAGCAGATCATCGGCCAGTACCAGCAGGGCATGGTGCCCCTGGTGGTTCCTCTGACCCTGCTGCGCCACCACCTGCGCAAGCACCCTGACCCGTACCTGCTGCAACAGGCCTACCTGCAACCTCACCCCCTCGAACTGGGACTGCGCAATGCCATCTGACCCCCTGCTGCCCATTGGCGAGGTCGCCCGCCTGACCGGGGTCAACCCCGTCACCCTGCGCGCCTGGGAGCGCCGCTACGGGCTGATCAAGCCGCAACGCACACCCAAGGGCCATCGGCTTTATCCACAGGACCAGGTCCAGCGGGTTCACGACGTGCTGCGCTGGCTGGACCGCGGCGCTGCGGTCAGCCAGGTGCGCGAACTACTGGACCATGCCGCCGAAGCGCCAGCGCCGATCCAGGGGGAATGGGGCTCGCGCATCGAACAGCTGATCGAAGCCGTCGCCCGCCTGGCCCAACGCCCGCTGGACCAGCTGCTGAACCAGGCAATGGCGCTGTATCCGGCGGTGACCGTTTGCGAACGCCTGCTCCTGCCCCTGCTCGAGGCCCTGCACCAGCGTTGGCAGAGCCACTTCGATGCCCGCCTGGAGCAGGTGTTCTTCCATACCTGGCTGCGCAGCAAGCTGGGCGCCAGGGTGTACCACGACAACCACTCCCTGGCCGGGCCCTGCGTGCTGCTTGCCCGCACCGACGATACGCCGTTCGATGCCGAGTTCTGGCTCAGCGCCTGGCTGCTGAGCAGCAGTGGCCAGGCCCTGGAGATCCTCGAGTGGGCGGTGGAGCCGCGCCAGTTGCGCCACGCCATCGAGCACTTGCAACCCCGCGCCCTGGTGCTGCACCTGGGGCGCCACCCGGACCTGGCAGGGCTCACCCGCGCCTTGCACGGCGTCACCACACCCAAACTCCTGGGCGGCGCCGCGGTCCTTGTCCATGAGACCGCGCTCAAGGCCATGGCCCTGCCTGGCCTGCAGCTGTTCGCCACACCACCGGCCGCGCTGCGCGCGCTCCAGCAATCATGACCGTTTACAAGGCGCTCTCTGCATGCAACTGATCTGGCTGCGCAACGACTTGCGCATCGACGACAACACCGCCCTGGCGGCCGCCTGCCAACGTGGGCCGACCCTGGCCCTGTGGATCGCCAGCCCGGGCCAGTGGCAAGCCCACGACGATGCGCCGTGCAAGGTCGACTTCTGGCTGCGCAACCTGCGCCAGCTGCGCCAGGCCCTCGAAGCCCTGAACATTCCGCTGCTGATCCGCCACGCCGACACCTGGACGACGGTGCCGCAGTGCGTGCTGGAGGTCTGCCGGCAACACAAGGTGCAAACCGTGCACTGGAACGACGAATACGGCCTCAACGAAGCCCGCCGCGACCAGGCCACCCAGCAACACCTGCGCCAAGCCGGTGTCGACGCCATTGGCCACCTCGACCAGTTGCTGTTCCAACCGGGCAGCATCCTCACCCGCAGCGGCCACTACTTCCAGGTGTTCAGCCAGTTCAAGCGCGTCTGCCTGGAGCACCTGCACCGTGACCTGCCGACCCTGGCCCCGCCGGTGCGCCGGCAGGCGCCGCTGGCGATCGCCAGCGACCCGATACCCCAGCAGATCGACGGTTTCGCAGCCCCCAGCGAGGCCCTGCGTCGGCACTGGCCCGCCGGCGAAGAGCAAGCGCGGCAACGCTTGACCCGCTTCGTCGACGAACGCATCGAAGACTACCAGCAGTTGCGCGACCTGCCGGCCAAGGCCGGCACCAGCCAGCTCTCGCCCTACCTGGCAGCGGGGGTGGTTTCTGCACGCCAGTGCCTGCACAGCGCACTGGCCGGTAACCGCGGCGAGTTCGACAGCGGCAACCTCGGCGTGCAGACCTGGGTCAACGAACTGCTCTGGCGCGAGTTCTACAAGCACGTGCTGGTGGGTTACCCGCGCGTTTCGCGACATCGCGCCTTCCGCCCGCAGACCGAGGCCCTGCCCTGGCGCACTGCGCCCGACGACCTGCAAGCCTGGCAGCAAGGCCGTACCGGCTTTGCCATCATCGATGCAGCCATGCGCCAGTTGCTGCACACCGGCTGGATGCACAACCGCCTGCGCATGATCGTTGCCATGTTCCTCAGCAAGAACCTGCTGATCGACTGGCGCCACGGCGAGCGGCATTTCATGCGGCATCTGATAGACGGCGACCTGGCCGCCAACAATGGTGGCTGGCAATGGAGCGCTTCGACCGGCACCGACGCGGTGCCCTATTTCAGGATCTTCAACCCGATTACCCAGTCGCAGCGTTTCGATCCGCAGGGGCGTTTCATCCGTCATTGGCTACCTGAGCTGCAGGCGTTGGACGATAAATCGATTCACTACCCCGTGAAATCTGCCGATCTATTTGCTACTAATAATTACTCGAACCCGATAGTCGATCTCGAACGCAGTCGTCAGCGGGCATTGGCGGCCTTCAAGGGCTTGTCCGGCTGGCAGGATCAGGGGGCCTTGCCTTGAGTACAAGACGCAGTTTCTGGGTAACAGGTGCCAGCCACGGACTGGGGTTGGCCATGGTGGAACAGTTGCTCGATCAAGGGCATCGCGTTGCCGCCAGTGGCAGGGATAGCCAGCAGCTCGACGCCTTGGGCGAACGCCACGGGGCCAGTTTGCTGCGCCTGCCCGGCCTGTTGACCGAGGCCAGCCAGGCCGTTGCCATGCGCCAGCGGCTGCTGGACAAGTGGGGGGCACTCGACGGCCTGATCATCAACGCCGGTGCCTGCGACTACCTGCCGGACAACACCACCCTTGGCAACCTGTTCGAGATGATCGTGCAGAGCAACATGAGCGCCAGCGAACGCGCGCTCAATTGCGCCCTGTCGGCGCTGATGCAAGGTGAGCGGCCGCAGGTGATGGTGATTTTCAACCGTTACTCGGCCTTGCAACTCTATGACCCGAGCCAGCCACCCAGTGGCGTCAACAGCCTTCCCAAAGGGGTGCGCGAGCAACGCCAGCTGTTGCTGGACCGCGGCATCGACCTGACCGTGGTGGCGCCGCCGCCAATGAGTGAGGCGCTGATGCCTGAAGCCTGGACCGCGCAGAGCGCCGCTGCAGTGCTGGTTGCAGAGCTGGAGCAGCGCCACCCCGAGTTGATGCTCGAGGCCCTGGGCATGAACAACTTGTGGCCGTTACCGGAGCATGTGCGCTAGCCAAGCGCCGCGATGGATGGCACCGGCCATGCCGGTGTTCGCCGGCAAAGCCGGCTCCTACAGCGCTATCCCGGCCACCCCCGACCCGTAGGAGCCAGCCTTGCTGGCGAACCAGGCGCCGCGGTACACGGCACCGGCCATGCCGGTTCCTACAGGGGAAAACACTGCACGCTGGCGGTACCTGTCCATAGCAGCGGCAACACCCGCTGCAAGGCACCGGGCTCGCCACTGCTCCAGAACTCGGTCGCCCGCGCCGGCCCTTCGGCCAGCAGCTCGCGCGCCGCCAGCAAGCGCTGCAGTTGCCGCGCCACGGCCGCTCCGGTGTCGATGATGGCAAGCCCAGCGGGCACCATCTCGGCCAGCAGCGGGCGCAGGAAGGGGTAGTGGGTACAGCCAAGGATCAAGGTATCGCAACCGGCCGCCAACAAGGGTTGCACATAGCCCAGCAGCAATTGGCGCAGTTGCGCACTGTTCAGGTCACCCGCCTCGATACGCTCGACCAACCCTGGGCAAGGCTGGGTAACCACCCGCACATCGCTGGCGAAGCGGTCGAGCAAGGCGGCAAACCTGGCGCTTTGCAGCGTGCCGGTGGTGGCCAGCACGCCCACCACGCCGGAACGGGTCGCCGCCGCCGCCGGCTTGACCGCCGGCTCCATCCCCACCAACGGCCAATCGGCATACCGCTCGCGCAGGTCGGCCACCGCCGCCACGGTCGCCGTGTTGCAGGCCAGGACCATGGCCTTGGCACCCTGGGCCTGGAAGAACCCGGCGATATGGCGCAGGCGCTGACGGATATAGTCCGGTGATTTCTCGCCATAGGGCACATGGCCGCTATCGGCGACGTACAGCAGCGATTCATTGGGCAGCAGGCGCTGGATCTCGGCGAGCACCGACAAACCGCCGACCCCCGAGTCCATCACGCCCACCGGCGCCGAACGCTCAGCCATGGCGGTTGGCGCACACGGCGCAGGCCGGGTCGCGCTTGACCCGCAGTTCGCGCATGCGCGTGCTCAGCGCGTCGATCAGCAACAACCTGCCCACCAGCGGCTCGCCGAAGCCGGCCAGCAGCTTCAGCGCCTCGAGGGCCTGAAGGCTGCCCACCAGACCGACCAGCGGACCAATGACCCCAGCCTCGCTGCAGGTCAGCTCGGCCTCGCTGCCATGGCCGTACAGGCAGTGGTAGCAAGGGCTGCTGTCGCGACGGGTGTCGAACACCGACAACTGCCCCTCGAGACGGATCGCTGCGCCGCTGACCAGCGGCTTGCCGGCCGCCACGCAAGCGGCGTTCACCGCTTCGCGGGTGGCGAAGTTGTCGGAGCAATCCAGCACCACATCGACCGCCGCCACCGCAGCGGCCAGCGAATCCTCATCGAGCGCCCGGCGATGGGCAACCAGGGCAATCTCTGGGTTGATCGCCAGCAGGCGCTTGATCGCAGAATCAACCTTGCTCATGCCAACGCTGTCGCTGTCATGGATCACCTGGCGCTGCAGGTTGGTCAGGTCGACAGTGTCGAAGTCGGCCAGGTGCAAGGTGCCGACACCCGCGGCAGCCAGGTACAGCGCCACCGGCGAGCCGAGCCCGCCAAGGCCGATCACCAGGGCCTTGCCGTGTTTCAGGCGCAACTGGCCGTCGATATCCACCTGCGACAGCAGGATCTGACGGCTGTAGCGCAGCAGTTCCTGGTCGCTCAGCATGGCAGGCGCCCCAGGCTGATACGCTCATGGCCACCCAGGTCGACCCGGCTGGCGACCTCGACGAAACCGGCCGCGACCAGCAACGCGCGCACGGCAGGGGCCTGGTCGTAGCCATGCTCGAGCAGCAACCAGCCACCGGCCACCAGGTGCGCAGGGGCCTGGGCGACGATCACCCGCAGGTCGTCCAGGCCATCCTCGCCGGCCACCAGGGCGCTACTCGGCTCGAAACGCACGTCGCCGGCCACCAGGTGCGGATCGGCGGCGCGGATATAAGGCGGGTTGCTGAGAATCAGCTCGAAGCGCTCATCGACCAAGGCCTCGAACCAGTGGCTGCGGCGCACCTGGACATTGCCCAGGCCCAGGCGCTGGCGATTGCGCTCGGCCAGGGCCACGGCCTCGTCGACGCGGTCGACGGCGCTGACCTGCCAGGCCGGGCGCTCATTGGCCAAGGCCAGGGCGATGGCCCCGGTGCCAGTGCCCAGGTCGAGCACCCGGGCCGGCGTGGCGGGCAGCAGCTCGAGCGCGGCCTCCACCAGCAGTTCGGTATCGGGGCGCGGAATCAGGGTATGCGGCGCCACTTCCAGGTCGAGCTTCCAGAACCCCTGCTGGCCGAGGATATAGGCCACCGGCTCGCCGCCACGACGGCGCTCGAGGTAGCCGGCGAAGGTCTCGGCCGCTTCGCTGCTGACGATCCGCTCGGGCCAGGTGTGCAGGTAGCTGCGCGACTTGCCCAGGGCCGCGGCCAGCAGCAGCTCGGCGTCCAGCCGCTCGGTCGGCGACTCCGGCAACTGCGCGTTGCGCAGCAGGCTGGCGATGATGGTCATCTCAGTCTCCCAGGGCGGCCAGCTGATCGGCCTGGTATTCGGCCAGCAACGGCTCGATCACGGCCTCCACGCCCCCGGCGAGGACATCGTCCAGGGAGTAGAGGGTGAGGTTGATACGGTGGTCGGTCACCCGGCCCTGTGGATAGTTGTAGGTGCGAATGCGCTCGGAGCGGTCGCCCGAGCCCACCAGCAGCTTGCGCTCGCTGGCGATGGCGTTCTGCGCGGCGCTGGTCTGCATGTCGTTGAGCTTGGCCGACAGCCAGGACATGGCGCGGGCGCGGTTCTTGTGCTGCGAACGCTCTTCCTGGCACTCGACCACGATACCGGTGGGCAAGTGGGTGATGCGGATGGCCGAGTCGGTCTTGTTGACATGCTGGCCGCCGGCGCCGGAAGCGCGGTAGGTGTCTACCCGCAGGTCGGCCGGGTTGATCTCGATCGCCACCTGTTCGTCGGGCTCGGGCAGCACCGCCACGGTGCACGCCGAAGTGTGGATACGGCCCTGGGATTCGGTCTCGGGCACCCGTTGCACGCGGTGCGCGCCGGACTCGAACTTGAGCTTGCCATAGACGCTGTCGCCTTCGACGCGGGCGATGATTTCCTTGTAGCCGCCGTGCTCGCCCTCGTTCTCGGAGAGGATTTCCAGGCGCCAGCCGCGTTTCTCGGCATAGCGCGAGTACATGCGGAACAGGTCGCCGGAGAAGATCGCCGCCTCGTCGCCGCCGGTGCCGGCGCGGATTTCCAGGAACACGTTGCGCCCGTCGTTGGGGTCCTTGGGCAGCAGCATGCGCTGCAACTGCGACTCCAGGCCGAGCAGTTGCTCCTTGGCTTCGCGCACTTCCTCGACGGCCATCTCGCGCAGGTCGGGGTCGGCGTCCTTGAGCAGCGCCTGGGCGCCCTCGAGGTCGTCCTGCACCTTGCGCCACTCTTTATAGGCACCGATCACCGGCTCGACCTCGGCGTACTCGCGCGAGTAGGCGCGAAAACGCGTCTGGTCGGAAATGACTTCGGCGTCACCCAGCAGCGCGGTGAGTTCCTCGAAGCGGTCCTGGAGCGTGTCCAGTTTATTCAGCAGCGACGCTTTCATTGCGGGGATTTATCCGTCGAGCCCTCGTCGAGGGCAAAGAGTTCCTGGGCCATGGCCAGCGCATCGAGGCGGCCTTCGGCGGAGAGCTTTTTCAGTTGCACGCTAGGCGCATGCAGGAGTTTGTTGGTCAGGCCCCGGGCCAGTTGCAGCAGCACGTCCTCGGGGTTGCCACCGTTGGCCAGCAGGCGCTGGGCCTTTTGCAGCTCTTCGTCGCGCAGGCGCTCGCTCTGTTGGCGGTAGGCCCTGAGCACGTCTACCGCGGCCAGCTCGCGCAGGCGCACCATGAAGTCGTCGGCGCCGGCCGAAACCAGTTCTTCGGCAGCCTGGGCCGCGCCCTGGCGGCTCTTGAGGTTTTCCGCGACCACTTCGTGCAGGTCGTCGACGGTATACAGGTAGACGTCGTCCAGCTCGCCGACCTGCGGCTCGATATCCCGCGGCACGGCGATATCGACCATGAAGATCGGCTTGTGCCGGCGCTGTTTCAGGGCGCTTTCCACCGCGCCCTTGCCGAGGATCGGCAACTGGCTGGCGGTGGAGCTGATGACGATGTCGCTGTTGACCAGTTCCTGGGGGATATCGGACAGCAGCACGGCGTGGGCGCCGAACTGTTCGGCCAGGATGCTGGCGCGCTCGAGGGTGCGGTTGGCCACGACGATGCGGCGTACGCCCTGCTCGTGCAGGTGGCGGGCGACCAGGGTGATGGTCTCGCCGGCGCCGATCAGCAGGGCCTGGCTGCGGCCCAGGTCGGAGAAGATCTGCTTGGCCAGGCTGACGGCGGCGAAGGCCACCGACACTGGGTTCTCGCCGATCGCGGTGTCGGTGCGCACTTGCTTGGCGGCGCTGAAGGTGGCCTGGAACAGGCGCCCGAGCAGCGGGCCGACGGTGCCGGCCTCGCGTGCCACGGCGTAGGCCGACTTCATCTGGCCGAGGATCTGCGGCTCGCCGAGCACCAGCGAGTCGAGGCCGGAGGCCACGCGCATCATGTGCTTGACGGCGTCGTGGTCCTCATGGACGTAGGCGCTGGCGCGCAGTTCGTCGAGGCTCAGTTGGTGGTAGTCGGCCAGCCATTGCAGCACGGTGTCGGCGGCAAGGTGGTCCTGCTCGATATAGAGTTCACTGCGGTTGCAGGTCGACAGGATCGCCGCCTCGCGGCTGGCGGTCAGTCGGCACAGCTGCTGCAGGGCGTCGACCAGCTGTTCTGGAGTAAACGCCACGCGCTCGCGTACGTCTACCGAGGCAGTCTTATGGTTGATACCAAGTGCAAGAAAGGCCATGCAAGGTCGCTGATAGGGACGTGAAGCCGGTAATTGTCCTACTTCGCAGGTTCCAGAACAACCACCGTTCGCTATTGTGCTGATGCGGCCAGGCTATCGACCGCCCCACGCGCGCCCATACTCGCATCTCTATCGGCTTGCGCCTTTGCCTTTGCCTTTGCCGATCAAGAGGCTAACGCCAAACCTTGCGAGCGATAGCTGCGCCAGTGCAGGCGCCGCCCCTAACTTCGCGACTTCAGGAGGCCGAACGCAGGCCTTGCGAAGGGAGGTGACGGGCATGGATGCCCGTCAAGCGCTGGGGCCCAGGATGGGCCCTACAGCGCGGTCCTCCCGGGAGCAAGGCCGCAGTGAGGGAACCCCGGAGCGAAGCGTAGGGGCCGGATGAATGGAGCGCAGCGTTTTTTGGTTACTTTTTGTCGCGTTTGACAAAAAGTGACTCGCCGTAAAGGCGAAAAGGTGACTGCGCGTCGACATAGCAAATGAATGCGCTTACACCTGTAGAAACCCACACCGAACGACTTTGACTTTCAGAGCATGAGTTTCGAAAGCTATACGCGCATTCATTGGCGATGGCGACGCATAGTCACCTTTCCGCCCTTACGGCGGGTCCCTTTTTGAAGCATCAAAAAGGAACCAAAAAATGCTCGCTCCATTCATCCGGCCCCTACGCTTCGCTCCGGGGTTCCCTCGCTCCGTTCTTGCTCCCGTGGGGACCGCGCTGTACGCCCCATCCTGGGGCGCAGCGCTCGACGGCCATCCATGGCCGTCGCCCCACTACGCAAGAACTCCGCTCGGCCTCCTGAAGTCGCAATTTGTGTTGCCTGAACTATCGCGCGCTTAGAAGCAAAAGCAAACACAACGGCAACGGCAGGGTGTTGCACGGCCGCTTGCGAACCACCACCGCCACGCATTGTCCCTATACTCCGAAGCGCCGCTTCACACCACGACCTTCGCAGGTGGGTTTGCCATCGCGCTTGTGTCATCATGCTCCGACCGCCGGTTTAGCCTCTTTATAAGCCTCTATGAACAAATCCTACGCATTGCTGCTTGCCCTCGCCCTGCTTCAAGGCTGCCAGAGCCTGGCCCCGAAGACGGACGCCCAGACGCCCGTCGCCGACGCCGACAAGCGCGCGGAAAAGCCCGTGGTGTACGGCTCGTTCAAGCAGGACACGCTCTACAGCCTGCTGGTGGCGGAGCTTGCCGGCCAGCGCAACCGCTTCGACATCGCCCTGGCCAACTACGCCGACCAGGCGGAAAAAACCCAGGACCCCGGCGTCTCCGAACGCGCCTACCGCATCGCCGAGTACCTCGGCGCTGACGAGCCGGCCCTGGACAGCGCGCTGATCTGGGCCCGCAACGACCCGCAGAACCTCGACGCCCAACGCGCCGCCGCCATCCAGCTGGCCCGCGCCGGGCGCTACGACGACGCCATGGTCTACATGGAAAAAGTCCTCCAGGGCCAGGGCGACACCCACTTCGACTTCCTCGCCCTGTCCGCCGCCGAAACCGACCAGCACACCCGCGACGGCCTGATGCAGAGTTTCGACCGCCTGCTGGTGAAATACCCAGACAACGGCCAGTTGGTGTTTGGCAAGGCGTTGCTGCTCAACCAGGACGACAAGCCCGAACAAGCCCTCGACCTGCTCGAAAGCCATCCGCCACAAAACGGCGAGATCGCCCCGGTACTGCTCCGTGCCCGCCTGCTGCAAGCCCTGGACCGCGGTCCCGAAGCCCTGCCACTGCTACGCGGCGCCATCCGCGACAACCCCGACGACAAGCGCCTGCGCCTGACCTACGCGCGCACCCTGGTCGAACAGGACCGCATCGACGACGCCAAGGCCGAGTTCGAAAGCATGCTGCAGCAGTACCCCGAAGACGACGAGATCCGCTACTCGCTGGCCCTGGTGTGCCTGGAAACCAAGCACTGGGACGAAGCCGAAGGCTACCTGCAGGAACTGGTCGAACGCGACGCCAACGTCGACGCCGCCCACCTCAACCTCGGGCGCATCCGCGAAGAGCGCAGCCAGCCGGCCGCCGCCCTGCGCGAATACGCCCTGGTCGGCCCCGGCCCCGACTACCTGCCAGCGCAACTGCGCCAGGCCGATATCCTCATCGCCAACGGCCGCAGCGCAGAAGCCTCGCGCCTGCTCGCCGAGGCCCGCGAGGCGCAGCCCGACTATGCCATCCAGCTGTACCTGATCGAGGCCGAGAGCCTGGGCAACAACGGTAAGCAAGCCCAAGCCGGGCAGGTGCTGGAGCAAGCCATCAAGCGCTACCCAGACGACCTCAACCTGCTCTATACCCGCGCCATGCTCGCCGAAAAACGCGACGACCTGGCGCAACTGGAAAAAGACCTGCGCGCCATCCTCGCCCGCGAGCCGGAAAACGCCATGGCCCTCAACGCCCTGGGCTACACCCTGGCCGACCGCACCAGCCGCTACGCCGAGGCCAAGGCCCTGATCGACAAGGCCCACCAGTTGACCCCGGACGACCCGGCCGTGCTCGACAGCCTGGGCTGGGTCGCCTATCGCATGGGCAACCTCGAGGAAGCCGAGCGCCAATTGCGCCTGGCCTTCGAGCGTTTCCCCGACCATGAAGTGGCCGCCCACCTGGGCGAAGTCCTGTGGGCCAACGGCAAGCGCCGCGAAGCCCGCCAGGTCTGGGCCAAGGGCTTCGAAGCCCAGGCCGACAGCCCTATCCTGCGCAAGACCCTCCTGCGCCTGACCGGATCCGAGAGCCTGTAAACCATGTTCCTGCGTCATTGCATCACCTTCACCCTCATCGCCCTGCTCGCCGGCTGTGCCGGCTTCGGCAGCAAGGAAGCCGTGCAAGGCCAGGGCAGCCCGCAACTGTGGCGGGCGCACAAGCAACAGCTGAGCAGCCTCGACGGCTGGCAGATCAACGGCAAGGTCGGCATCCGCGCCCCGCGTGACTCCGGCAGCGGCACCCTGTTCTGGTTGCAACGCCAGGATTACTACGATATTCGCCTGGCCGGCCCGCTGGGCCGCGGCGCCGCGCGCCTGACCGGGCGCCCAGGCGGCGTGGTGCTGGAGGTGGCCAACCAGGGCCGTTTCGAGGCAGCGAACCCCGAGGCGCTGCTGCACGAACAGCTCGGCTGGCGCCTGCCGGTGTCGCACCTGGTGTGGTGGGTGCGCGGCCTGCCCGCCCCCGACAGCAAGAGCCAGCTGACCCTGGACGGCGACAGCCGCCTGGCCGACCTGACCCAGGACGGCTGGCGCGTCGAGTACCTGAGCTATATAGAGCAGAACGGCTACTGGCTGCCCGAGCGCCTGAAGCTGCACGGCGAGAACATCGACGTGACCCTGGTGGTCAAGGACTGGCAGCCGCGCCAGCTGGGGCACTGACAGCATGCTCAAGCTGACCCTGCCGGCCCCGGCCAAGCTCAACCTGTGGCTGCACATCACTGGCCGTCGCGCCGACGGTTACCACGAGCTGGAAACCGTGTTCCAGTTCCTCGACCACGGCGACGAACTGAGCTTCGCCCTGCGCGACGACGGCCAGATCCGCCTGCAGACAGAAGTCCCTGGCGTGCCCCACGACAGCAACCTGATCGTGCGCGCCGCCCGGCAGTTGCAAGCCCAGGCGGGCACCACCCTGGGCGCCGACATCTGGCTGGACAAGGTGCTGCCCATGGGCGGCGGTATCGGCGGCGGCAGCTCCGACGCGGCGACCACCCTGCTGGCCCTGGCCCACCTGTGGCAACTCGACTGGAACCAAGACCGCCTGGCCGCGCTGGGCCTGACGCTCGGCGCCGACGTGCCGGTGTTCGTCCGTGGCCACGCCGCGTTCGCCCAGGGCGTTGGCGAACAGCTCACCCCGGTCGACCCCGCAGAACCTTGGTACCTCGTGCTGGTGCCGCAAGTGTCTGTCAGCACAGCGGAAATTTTTTCGCATCCAGAGTTGACACGTGATTCCCTCCCCCTTAAGATGCGCCCCGTTCCCGAGGGAAACAGTCGAAATGACTGCCAACCGGTAGTTGAGCAACGGTATCCAGAAGTTCGCAATGCGTTGAATTCACTGGGTAAATACACCGAAGCCCGAATGACCGGAACTGGAAGTTGTGTGTTTGGGGCCTTCCCAAGCAAAGCCGAAGCTGATAGAGTTCTGGCCCTTCTTTCAGAGACCCAAACAGGGTTTGTGGCGAAAGGAAGCAATGTTTCGATGTTGCATCGCAAGCTGCAAAGTCTGCTCAAGAAGTCGAGTTCATAAGAGCTCGCAGCAATAGATACAGGGGCGTCGCCAAGCGGTAAGGCAGCAGGTTTTGATCCTGCCATGCGTTGGTTCGAATCCAGCCGCCCCTGCCATTTCTTATACTCATCCAGGTTACCCTCAGCCTTCAGGTACTGCGCGTGTCCAAGATGATGGTCTTCACGGGGAATGCCAACCCCGATCTGGCTCGGCGTGTCGTACGTCAGCTGCATATTCCACTGGGTGATGTGTCTGTCGGCAAGTTCTCCGACGGCGAAATCAGTGCTGAAATCAATGAAAATGTTCGTGGTAAGGACGTCTTCATCATTCAGCCCACCTGTGCCCCAACCAACGACAATCTGATGGAACTGGTAGTGATGGCCGATGCCTTCCGCCGCTCCTCAGCGTCGCGAATCACCGCCGTGATTCCCTACTTCGGATACGCCCGCCAGGACCGCCGTCCGCGTTCGGCACGTGTAGCCATCAGCGCCAAAGTCGTCGCTGACATGCTCACTGTCGTGGGTATCGACCGTGTACTCACCGTCGACCTGCACGCTGACCAGATCCAGGGTTTCTTCGATATCCCCGTCGACAACATCTACGGCTCGCCCGTACTGGTCGACGACATCGAAGACCAGCGTTTCGAGAACCTGATGATCGTCTCCCCGGACATCGGTGGCGTGGTACGTGCCCGTGCCGTCGCCAAGTCCCTGGGTGTCGACCTGGGTATCATCGACAAACGCCGCGAGAAGGCTAACCACTCCGAGGTTATGCACATCATCGGCGACGTCGAAGGACGCACCTGCATCCTGGTAGACGACATGGTCGACACCGCCGGCACCCTGTGCCACGCGGCCAAAGCCCTGAAAGAACACGGCGCTGCCAAGGTTTACGCCTACTGCACGCACCCTGTCCTGTCGGGCCGCGCGATCGAGAACATCGAGAAGTCGGTACTGGACGAGCTGGTGGTGACCAACACCGTTCCGCTGTCCGCCGCTGCTCAGGCCTGTGACCGTATCCGCCAGCTGGATATCGCACCGGTCGTCGCTGAAGCGGTACGCCGCATCAGCAACGAAGAATCGATCAGCGCGATGTTCCGCTAAGCGGAACACTCGCTGACGAAAAGCGCCCCGCCCCGACACTGGTTGTTGGGGCGGGGCTTTTTTGCCATCCCCGTTGGCGCTGGTCGCAAACGCCCTCGGGAGGCTATTTTGGAGAAACAAAATGACTGACTTCATCCTGAACGCCCAAGCGCGTACTGACCTGGGGAAAGGTGCGAGCCGCCGCCTGCGTCACTCCGCCAACATCCCTGCCGTTGTCTACGGTGGCGATAAAGAAGCCCAATCCCTGACCATCGTGGCCAAGGAAATCGCCAAGCTGTTCGAAAACGAAGCTGCCTTCAGCCACGTGATCGAACTGAACGTCGATGGCGCCAAGCAGAACGTCGTGGTCAAGGCCATGCAACGTCACCCAGCCAAAGGCTTCATCATGCACGCCGACTTCGTTCGCGTCGTTGCTGGCCAGAAGCTGACCGCCAAGGTACCGGTTCACTTCATCAACGAAGAAGCCCCGGTCAAGAAAGGCGGCGAGATCTCGCACGTTGTTTCCGAGATCGAAGTGTCCTGCGAAGCCAAGGACCTGCCTGAGTTCATCGAAGTCGACCTGGCCAAGGCCGAAATCGGCACCATCATCCACCTGTCGGACCTGAAAGCTCCGAAAGGCGTAGAGTTCGTCGCTCTGGCCCACGGTGATGACAAAGCTGTTGCCAACGTCCACGCCCCGCGCGTTGCCGCTGACGCTGCTGAAGGCGCTGCCGAGTAATCCACTCGCACGCCGGCGTTGATCGGGTTACAGTGCCGCGCGCACGGTAACCCACCAACTCCAAGGAAGAGCCCCTGACGTGACCGCCATCCAGTTGATCGTCGGCCTGGGTAACCCCGGCCCCGAATACGAACAGACCCGGCATAACGCAGGGGCTCTTTTCGTTGAACGCCTTGCCAGCGCCCAGCGCGTTTCGCTGTCCGCTGACAAAAAATATTTCGGCCTGACGGCTAAGTTCAGCCATCAGGGCAACGATGTTCGCCTGCTGATCCCCACCACCTACATGAACCGCAGCGGCCAGTCCGTGGCGGCATTGGCCAATTTCTTCCGCATCAAGCCGGAAGCGATCCTGGTGGCGCATGACGAACTCGACCTGCCTCCGGGCGTCGCCAAGCTCAAGAAGGGCGGCGGCCACGGTGGGCACAACGGCCTGCGCGACATCATCGCGCAGCTCGGCAACCAGAACGACTTCCACCGCCTGCGGCTTGGCATCGGCCACCCGGGCGACGCCAAACTGGTCTCCAACTTCGTCCTGGGCCGCGCGCCGCGCGCCGAGCAGGAGAAGCTCGACGCCAGCATCGATTTTGCCCTCGGCGTGCTGCCGGACGTGCTTGCCGGCGACTTCGCCAAGGCCATGCGCGAGCTGCACAGCCAGAAGGCCTGACTCTTTAGAAAGGGGAATTCCCATGGGTTTCAATTGCGGCATCGTCGGCCTGCCCAACGTCGGCAAGTCCACCCTGTTCAACGCCCTGACCAAGTCCGGCATCGCGGCGGAGAACTTCCCCTTCTGCACCATCGAGCCGAACAGCGGCATCGTGCCGATGCCCGACGCGCGCCTGGCGGCACTGGCAGAGATCGTCAAGCCTAACCGCATCCTGCCGACCACCATGGAGTTCGTCGACATCGCCGGCCTGGTCGCCGGTGCCTCCAAGGGCGAAGGCCTGGGCAACAAGTTCCTCGCCAACATCCGCGAGACCGACGCCATCGCCCACGTGGTGCGCTGCTTCGAAGACGAGAACGTGATCCACGTTTCCAACAGCGTCGACCCCAAGCGCGACATCGAGATCATCGACCTCGAACTGATCTTCGCCGACCTCGACAGCTGCGAGAAGCAACTGCAGAAGGTTGCGCGCAACGCCAAGGGCGGTGACAAGGACGCCCTGGCGCAGAAGGCGATCCTGGAGAAACTGATCCCGCACTTCACCGAAGGCAAGCCGGCGCGCAGCCTGATGAAGCACATGGCCGACGACGAGAAGGCCTTGATCCGCGGCTTCCACCTGCTGACCAGCAAGCCGGTGATGTATATCGCCAACGTTGCCGAGGACGGCTTCGACAACAACCCGCACCTGGACGTGGTCAAGGCCATCGCCGAGGAAGAAGGCGCGGTCGTGGTGCCGGTGTGCAACAAGATCGAAGCCGAGATCGCCGAGCTGGACGACGGCGAGGAGAAGGACATGTTCCTCGAGGCCCTGGGCCTGGAAGAGCCAGGCCTGAACCGCGTGATCCGCGCCGGTTACGAGCTGCTCAACCTGCAGACCTACTTCACTGCCGGCGTGCAGGAAGTCCGCGCCTGGACCGTGCGCGTGGGCGCCACTGCGCCACAGGCAGCCGGCGTGATCCACACCGACTTCGAAAAAGGCTTCATCCGCGCCGAAGTGGTGGCCTACGACGACTTCATCCAGTTCAAGGGTGAGAGCGGCGCCAAGGAAGCCGGCAAATGGCGCCTGGAAGGCAAGGACTACATCGTCAAGGATGGCGACGTGATGCACTTCCGCTTCAACGTCTGAGCCAACAGCCCACGCTGGGAAAAGCCCCTTGAGCGTTCGCGTTCAAGGGGCTTTGTTTTTTTGCGGGTTAGGTGAGCGTTTCGCTGACTGACTGCCAGCAGTTTTGCATTTATCGCCCCCGCAGCCGGGTTCAGGCTAGACGCTTTTGCGCAGACAGGACTCGCTCATGAAGCCCCCTCGCCCCCAGGCTATCCCCACCGTGCAGGTGGACACCGACGAAGTGATCGTCACCGAATGGCGCTTCGCCCCTGGCGCCGAAACCGGGCGTCATCTGCATGGCCATGACTATGTGGTGGTGCCAATGACCGACGGCACCTTGCTGCTGGAGACGCCGGAAGGTGAGAAACGGGCGGCACTGGTGGCGGGCCAGAGTTATTTTCGCAAGGCGGGGGTCGAGCACAACGTGATCAATGCCAGTGACCACGAGATCGTGTTCATCGAGACCGAATTGAAGTAGTTCACGTGTGCAGCCCGGCTCCTGGAGGGTCGGCGCCGCACCTTCACCCACCGTGCGCAACCGTCTACAATTGCTCCTGCTTGAACCGGGATAACCGAAGCACTGCCTCGAAACCCGATGGACCTGACCCTTGCCGGTCACCCGTCGGGACAAATGGGTCCGGACCTTGGCCGGCCTGTTTATCGGAGGCAACACATGACCCCGCGTATCTGGCTGCTGGCCCTGGCGACCTTCGTCACGGGCATGGCTGAAAACATCACTGTCGGCATCCTGCCGTCCCTGGCCAATGGCCTGGCCGTACCGCTCGGCATCGCCGGGCAACTGACCACGGTCTTTTCCCTGAGCTTCGCGCTCGCCGCCCCCTTCTCCCCGCTGTTGACCACCCGCTTGCCATTGCGACGCCTGCTGTGCATCAGCTTGGCGTTGTTCGCCTTGTGCAACCTGGCCGCGGCACTGGCGCCAGGCTACGGCGCCTTGCTGCTCGCCCGAATCGGCATGGCCGCCAGCAGCGCCCTGACCTGCCTGACCTGTACCCTGATGGCCACGCGCATGGTCCCCGAGGCCCTGCGCGGGCGCGCCATCGGGGTGATTTTCATGGGTATCTGCAGCTCGCTGGTGCTGGGCGTGCCCGCCGGCATGCTGCTGTGCGAGGTGCTCGGCTGGCGTGGCGTGTTCGCCGGGTTGAGCCTGCTGGCACTGGCCGTGCTGCTGATGGCCTGGCGCGGCCTGGAGCAGCTGCAGAGTAGCGAGCGCATCGCCCTGGGCAGTTACCTGCGCCACCTGCGTAACGGCCGCCTGCTCGCGGCCCAAGGGGTGTCGCTGCTGATGATCGCCGGGCACTTCACCGTGTTCGCCTACCTTGCGCCCTATGCCCTGCAGGTCGCCGATGTCCCCGCGCAATGGCTGGCGGCGCTGTTCGCCGCCTTTGGCATCGCCGGGGTTTCGGGGGGGTATGTCGGCGGCTGGATGGCGGACCGGCTCGGCCCGAGCACCTCCATCGCCCTGGCCCCCCTGCTCTACCTCGCCAGCCTGCTGGTGTTGCCGTTGAGCGCCGACACCCCCTGGCTGTTCCTGCCGATCATGATGCTGTGGGGCGCCTTGAGCTGGACCACCTCGCCGGTGGTGCAGAACTACCTGGCTAGCCGTGGCCCGGACACCTTCCCCGCGGGCATGAGCCTGAACATGTCCGCCATGCACCTGGGCGTAGGCCTGGGTTCGGCCATTGGCGGGGCGGTGATCGGCACGGCGACGCTGTCGGCCACCCCCTGGGCGGGTGCCGCACTGACCGCCGTGGCCGCGGTCCTGGCACTCTGCTCGGCGCGTCCGGCGGCCTCGACGGCGTTCAGCGAGCGCGATGTGGCCGCGTAGCCGCCTGCTCTTGCTCGAACGCCTCGGCCAGGAAGTCGATCAGCTTGCGCACTGCGGGCATCAGCCCGCGCCGGGAAGGAAACAGCGCCACCACCTCACCTTCCCGTGGCGCCCAGCCGTCGAGCACCAGCACCAACTGCCCGCTGGCCAGGTCGGCGGCGACCGCCTCCTCGGGCAGCAACACCACGCCGACACCGGCCAGGGCGCCCTCGCGCAATACCGCCAGGTCATCCGAGACGATACGTGGGCGAAACGGCACGGCGGCTTCGGCGCCCTGCGGGCCTTCCAGCAGCCAGGTGAAATCCTGCACGTTGACGCCCCAGCACAGGCTGGGCAGTGCCTGCAACTGCTCGGGCCGTTGCGGCTTGCCGTGCGCGGCCAGCAAGCCGGGCGACGCCACCAGGCACTGCCGGCTCGGCGCCAGGCGGCGCATGATCAGCTCACTGCTTTCCAGCGGCTGGTGACGCACGCTGAGCACCAAGTCGAAGCCTTCACCAATTACATCGACGCGGCGGTTGTAGCTCTTGACCAGCAACTCGACCACCGGGCATTGCGCCATGAAGCGCGCCAGCATCGGTGCCAGCCGCGAATCGAGCAGCGCCGTGCTGCTGGCCAGGCGTACGATGCCGCGCGGCTCGGCGCGGTTGCGCTCGACCGCGTCCTCGGCCGCCACGGCCTGTTCAAGCATGCCCAGGCAGTGGCGGTAGTACTCCAGCCCCACCTCGGTAACCTGGAACTGCCGCGTCGAGCGCTGCACCAGGCGCACGCCCAGGCGTTCCTCGAGCTTGGCCAGGCGCCGGCTCAGGCGCGACTTGGGCAGGCCCAGGATGCGCCCGGCCGGGGCGAAACCGCCGTGCTCCACCACCTTGGCATAGAGGTACAGGTCGTTCAGGTCGAACATCGGCAACGCACGTCCACGGGCCACTGCGCCATCCTCGCTCATGGTTCGAGGATCGTCACGGTGGCGGTGGTACCGGCGCGCAGCACCGGCCCTTGCCCCGGGTCCAGGCGCAGGCGCACCGGCACGCGCTGGGCCAGCTTGACCCAGGTGTAGTTGGGGTTGACGTTGGCCAGCAGGCGATTGCCGGGCTGGTTCTCACGGTCGGTGATGGCGTAGGCGATGCTTTCCACTCTGCCCTGCAGGGCTTCGCCGCTCATCAGCACCACCCTCGCCCGGCTGCCGACCTGGATCCGTGGCAACTTGGTTTCCTCGAAATAGCCACTGACATGGAACGAGTCGCTGTCCACCAGCGCCAGCAACGCCGCGCCCGGCTGGGCGAAGTCACCCTGGCGGGTCAACAGGTTGGTGACATGGCCGTTGACCGGCGCCAGCACCCGGGTGCGCTGCAGGTCGAGACGGGCCTGTTCCAGGGTTGCCTCGGCCAGCTGCACGTTGGCCTGCGCCAGGCCCAGGCTGGACTGCTCGCGCAACAGGTCGGCCTGGGCCACCGCCACCTCGGTGCGTGACTTCTCCCACTCCTCGGCGGAAATCGCCGACAACGATTGCAGCTTGCGCCGGCGCTGTTCCTCGCTGCCGCGCTGTTTGAGCAGCGCCTGGTTGGCGACGATGTTGGCCTGCGACTGCCCCAGTGCCGCGCGGGCCACTTCGACCGCGCGCTGGGCGTGCAGCACCGCCAGCTCATAGCGCGCCGGGTCGATCTGCAGCAGCAGGTCGCCCTTGTGCACGAACTGGTTGTCCTGCACCGGCAAGGCCACGATCGGGCCACTGACCTCCGCCGCCAGGGTCACCACGTCTGCGCGGACCCGGGCATCGCGGGTCCAGGGCGCCTGGGTGTAGTGCACCCAGGCGAACCAACCCAGCACGATGGCCAGCGCCACCACCACCAGGGTCAAACTGCGCGACAGCAAGGGTTTGATCGACGGCATCTACACACGCACTCCCATCCACAACAGCAAGGCCGCACATAGGGCGGCATACACGGCGCCCTGGAACAGCGCCGGGTGCCAGACGAACGCCAGCACCCCCAACCGGCGCAGCACGGCATCGACCAGCAGGAACAACGGCAGCGCCAGCAACAGCGCCTGGGCGATGGGTGGCAGGTATACCCCACCCACCTCGAAATCAATGGGCATCGGCCACCTCCGTCAGTGGCGCCGGGACATCCGCCGCCCATACACCGCGATAACGCGCCAGCAGTTGCCCGGCGACCGCCAGCGCGACCCGCAGGATGAACAGCTGGCGCAACGCCTCACGCCCGCCGGGCACCAGCGCGCCATGCAGGGTGTCGAGCACCTGGCCCTGGCGCTCGACGTCCTGCAGCAGTACGTCGAGCTCGACCCGGCCACGACCGCCGATCACCTCGGCCATCGCCTGCAAACCTTCGAGCAGGCGCTGGCGGGTCAGCAACGGCAGGGCCAGTTCGCTCTCGCACAGGTTACGCGCCTGCGCCAGGGCGATGGCCAGCGCCGGGCACACCAGCGCGCAGTCGAAACGTTCGCGCGAAGCGCTGTCGGTGGCCGCCGGCAGCACGCCAAGCATGGCCGACAAGCGATCCAGCTGGCGGCTCTCGAAGGCGAACTGCCCGGCCAGTGTGCCTGGGTCACTGACCTGCCGGTAGACATCCTCGCGGGTCAGGCCGAACAGCCGGGCGATACGCCGTTGCGGGTTGAACGGGAAGACCAGGGCGAACACCGTCATCGCCAGCACCCCGGCCATCAGGTAGCCCCCGGCGAACTCGAACCACTGGATGTCGCTGTTGTGGTAGGCACCGACATTCTGCGGCCCGATCATCAACAGGCTGATCAGGCCGATGCCCATGCCGATCCCGGCAGTCATTGGATTGGCCAGGCCCACCGCCGCCAGGTAGAGCAAGGGCACCAGGCACAGCGCCAGCATCTCGAAATCGGTGAACAGCGGCAGCAAGGCGAACTGATACAACGCCGACAAGCCCATGCCCACCAGCAGCCCGCGGTTGTAGTTCTGGCTGGCCAGCAAGGGCCGTGGCAGGGTCGCCATCAGCGAGCACATCACGCCCATCAGGATCACCGCCGAACGCGCGCCATCCCAGGCGGTCTCGATCCACAGCCCGCCGATCAGCAGCAGCGCCAGGCAGGCGCGCACGGCGTTCATCCCTGCCAGCGGCCAGTCCAGGTGCAGCGCGCCGGCGCGGCCAGGCGGTTGCGGGCAACTGGCCAGGCGCCCCTGCTGGATCGCCTCGTTCAGCTCGATCAGCTCGTCCAGTTGCTGCAGCAGGCGCGCCTGCTCCCAGCGCAGGGCCCAGGCCAGGGCACGCAGTTGCGCCGGCAAGGGTTCGTTGAGGAACTCGGCGCGGTCGGCGGCTTCATCGAAGCCTTTGTGCAGGGTACGCAGGGTTTGCCGGTGCTGCGCCGACAGGGCCATGCCCTCCCGGGCCAGCGCCTCGAGGCTGTTCAGCTCGGCGTCGCGCAGCAGCTGGATATCCGTGGGCAGCGGCCCCTGCCAGTGCGCCTTGACCAGCTCTCGCTGCTGGCGCAACACCAACAGCCGTGACACCAGCAACACCAGTTGGTTGGCGAACAATTGCACCAGCCCGTCGCCACTGCGCAGGTGCGGCGCGTCGAAATACAGGTGCCGGCGCAGGCCCTCCAGGGCGCTGATCTCGGCGATCAACTGGGCCTGGCGCTGACGGAAGGCGGCCTCGTCTTCTTCGGTGCGGACCACCTCGGCGGCATGCCGGGCAATCAGCTTGAGCAGGCTGTCGACCTTGGCGAAGTAGCTGCTGGCCACCGCCTGCGGGCGTGCCGTCAGCAGGCTGACCACCGCCACGCAGCCCACCGCCAGCAAGGTTTCGGTCACCCGGGTGACCGCCAGCATGAAGGTGCCCTCGGGCTCCGGCACGGCGAGCATGGCCACCACCACGGCGGTGAAGCCACTGAGCACGAAGGCATGGGAATCGGTATAGCGCAGCAAGGTGCCGCCAGCGGTGCACAGCCCCAGCCACAGGGCCAGGGCGACCACCAGGGTGTAGGGCATCTGGGCGAACAAGGCCATCAGCAGCACCGCCACCGCCGCGCCGACCACCGTGCCCAGCACCTGGGCCAGGCTGCGCTTGAGGGTCATACCGGCCAGCGGCAGGCTGATGATGATCACCGTCATCAGCGCCCACTTGGGTTGTTCCAGGTCGAACACGAACGCCAGGTAAAGACACAGCAGGCCGGCTACCACGGTGCGCAGCGCAAACAGCAGCACATCGCGACCGGGCTTGAGCGCCAGCCTGAAATAGGCAATCAGTGGGGCCATCCATTACCTCGTAACCGGGGTGACGCGCCCGGGCCCGCGCACGAGCCCGGGCAGGCGGTCACTTGTTCAGCTTGTCGAAGCTGGTCATCAGGTTACGGTAATCCGGGATGTGGTTGGAGAACAACGTGCCGAGCCCTTCGATGTCGTTGCGCCAGTCGCGGTGCAGCTCGCAGGCCACGCCGAACCAGGTCATCAGTTGCGCCCCGGCCGCTTCCATACGGCGCCAGGCCGAGTCGCGGGTCAGTTCGTTGAAGGTGCCGGAGGCATCGGTGACGACGAACACATCGAAGCCTTCCTCCAGCGCCGACAAGGCTGGGAAGGCCACGCACACCTCGGTGACCACGCCGGCGATGATCAGTTGCTTCTTGCCGGTGGCCTTCACCGCCTTGACGAAGTCCTCGTTGTCCCAGGCATTGATGTTGCCGGGGCGGGCGATGTACGGCGCATCGGCGAACTGCTCCTTGAGCTCGGGCACCAGCGGGCCGTTGGGGCCGCTCTCGAAGCTGGTGGTGAGGATGGTCGGCAGCTTGAAGTACTTGGCCAGGTCGGACAGCGCCAGCACGTTGTTCTTGAACCGGTCCGGGTCGATGTCGCGCACCAGTGACAGCAGCCCGGTCTGGTGGTCGACCAGCAGGACGGCAGCGTCGTTCTTGTCCAGACGCTTGTATTGGAATGCCATGGTGGATCTCCTTGCGTGGATTGAAAAGGGTGGCTTAGCTGCGTTGCGAGTCGAGCTGTTGGTGTTCGGTGACCACGGCCTGGGCCTTGGCGTAGCTCTCGATCAACAACTGGTAGTGGGGGAACACCGCGCTGTAGGCCTCGGCCCACTCGGCGGCATCCGGGCGGTTCCAGGTGCGCTGCACCTCGGAGCACACGGCAGCGGTGTCCATCGGCACCACGCCGGCCTGGACCACGCGCGCCAGGGTGACTTCCTGGGCCATCTTGGAGTAGGTGCCTGACGCATCGATGACAGCGAACACCTGGTAGCCGGCGGCCACTGCGCTGATGCTGGGGAAGGCCATGCACACGCTGGTGATGGTGCCGGCGATGATCAACTGCTTGCGCCCGGTGGCCTTCACCGCAGCGACGAACTCGGGGTTGTCCCAGGCATTGATCTCGCCCTTGCGCGCCACGTATTGCGCGTGCGGCGCGGCCTCGTGGATTTCCGGAATCAACGGGCCGTTGGGGCCCTGGGGCACCGAGGCGGTGGTGATAAGCGGAATCTGCGCCAGGCGGGCGACCTTGGCCAGGGTGATGGCGTTGGCCCGCAACTCGGTCATGGGCATGTCCTTGACCGTCTGGAACAGGCCGCTCTGGTGGTCGATCAACAGCATGGCGGCGTTGTCGGGGTCGATGCGCGGTACTTGGCCTTGGAAATTGGCAGCTTGCGAGAATGGGCTCATCGTTCTCTCCTCTCGTATCGAGAACCGGCCGTCCTGGCCTTGGCGGGCGAACCGCGCCCCACACAAATCCGCGGTGGGGATTATCAGAGTAGGCAACGCTGGCTGAGCGAAACGACCGTCAGTCGGCGGGCCCTGGCAGATGCCCGTGCGGCCTGTGGCCAGCCGGGCGACAGGGCTAACGGTAGAGAGCCCGGACGCAGGCCGGTAGGCCTATCGGTGCACCCTCAGCGTTGCGCTGGGGGAACGATGAATCACCCGGCGCCGCAAGGGCCTCGACGGCCCCCATTGGTTCACAAATCCCTGAACTGATTATTTGCCCACAGCGATTTGACGCCCTGCCTGCCGCCAGCAGAATCGCTTCGCCATAATCAAAATAATCGCGCCGGTACACACCATGACCCCTTCTCACTACATCGACGGCCACTGGGTCGAAGGCCAGGGCAGCGACTGCATCGTTGTCCATGACCCATCCGATGCCCAGCCGTTCGCCGAACTGCTGGCCGCCAGCAGCGCACAGGTCGACCAGGCCGTGGCTGGCGCACGTCGCGCCCTGGCATCCTGGAAAACCGTCAGCGCCGCCGAGCGCGCCGCCTACCTGCGCGGTTTCGCCGAGCAACTGGGCCTGCGCCGCGACGCGCTGATCGCCCTGCAGATGCGCAACAACGGCAAACCGCGCCACGAAGCACAGATCGACCTGGACGATGCCATCGCCACCTTCGCCTACTACGCCGACCTTGCCGAACAGCTGCCGGCGAAGAACCGCGACGTACCCCTGGCCGCCCCAGGCTTCAGCGCCCGCACCCGCCTGGAGCCAGTGGGGGTGGTCGGCCTGATCGTGCCCTGGAACTTCCCGCTGGTGACCAGCGCCTGGAAGCTCGCCCCGGCCCTGGCCGCCGGTTGCACCGTGGTGCTCAAGCCCTCGGAAGTCACCCCGCTGGTCGAACTCGCCTACGGTCAGATCGCCGAGACGCTAGGCCTGCCGGCCGGCGTGCTGAACATCATCAATGGCAAGGCCGAGACCGGCGCTGCGCTGAGCGGCCACAACGGCCTGGACAAGCTGTCGTTCACCGGCAGCAATGGCGTCGGCAGCCAGGTGATGCGCGCCGCCGCCGCGCAATGCCGGCCCGTCACGCTGGAGCTGGGCGGCAAGTCGGCGATCGTGGTGTTCGATGATTGCCAGGTCGACCAGGCGCTGGACTGGATTATCGCCGGCATTACCTGGAACGCCGGGCAGATGTGCTCGGCCACCTCGCGCCTGCTGGTGCAGGACGGCATCGCCGAGGCCTTGCTGCCGCGCCTTCGCCAGGCACTGGCGGCGTTGCGGGTGGGCAACCCGCTGGAGCAGGAAGTCGACATGGGCCCGCTGACCAGCCAGGGGCAATGGCTGAAGGTGGCTGGCTACTTCGCCACGGCCCGGGAAGAGGGCCTTGAGTGCCTGACCGGCGGCACGGCGCTGGATCGCGAGGGCTGGTTCGTCAGCCCGACCTTATATGTGGATGTTCCTGAAGACAGCCGCCTGTGGCGGGAGGAGATCTTCGGGCCGGTGCTGTGCGCGCGGCGCTTCGCCAGCGAAGCCGAGGCCATCGCCCAGGCCAACGACAGCCGCTTCGGGCTGGTGGCCACCGTCTGCAGCGCCGACCTGGACCGCGCCGAGCGCGTGGCCGACGCGCTGGAGGTGGGCCATGTGTGGATCAACTCGGTGCAGGCGGTGTTCGTCGAAACGTCGTGGGGCGGGACCAAGGCCAGCGGCATCGGCCGCGAGCTTGGGCCCTGGGGGTTGGCGGGGTATCAGTCGGTGAAGCATGTGACGCGGTGCCTGGGGTAGACCGCTCGCGATGCACGTGGGCGCTGCCCCACAGCGACTTGCTTGCACGATCCCTGTAGGCGCGGCCTTGTGTCGCGCCTACAGGGGCGCGGGAGCGCGCCGATGCGACCGGCCGCGCGAGGGCATCAAGCGGGCTCGTCGGCCGGTCGCCCATTCTCCTGCACCAGCACCATGCTCTGCGGCGACGACAAGGCGATGCCTGCCTCGCGCAGGCGCGCAAGAATGGTGAACAACAGGTCGCTGCGCGTGCTCGACACCTGGCGCGGCGAGCCCACGTAGCCGCTGACCGCGATCACCATGCCACTGCTGGTCAGGTCCTTGAACGTCACCGAAGTCGCCGGTGCGTCGAGGATCGCGTCATGCTCCTTGTACGCCGCCAGCAGCAACTCGCGCACCTGGCTGGCGTCGGTCTCCAGCGGCAAGGTCAGGGTCACGCCGACCACGCCCAGGGCATTGGCCATGGTCACGTTGCGCACGTTCTGCGAAATGAACTGCGAGTTGGGCACGATCACCGTCGAGCGGTCGGACATCTGGATCTCGGTGGCGCGCACGTTGATCCGCCGAATATCCCCCTCCACGCCCGCCAGGCTCACCCAGTCGCCCACCTTCACCGGGCGCTCGGTGAGCAGGATCAGGCCGGAAATGAAGTTCTGCACGATTTGCTGCAAGCCGAAACCGATACCCACCGACAAGGCACTGACCACCCAGGTCAGGCTGGTCAGGTTGATGTGCAGGGTGGACATCACCAGCATCGCCAGGAACAGGAAGCCCAGGTAGCCGACCAGGGTCACCAGCGAGGCGCGCATGCCGGCATCCATGTCGGTTTCCGGCAGCAGGCGCTCGCTCAGCCAGCGCTTGACCACGCGGATGGCGAACCAGCCGCCGAGGAAGATCGCCACGGCCAGGAGGATGTCCTGGGGCACGATCTTCAGGTTGCCGAGCACCTTGCCGCCGCTGCCGTCCCAGTCGGCCAGGCTCAGCAGCAACTCGCCCGGGCTGGTGCCCGAGGGCATGAACACCAGCAGTGCCGCGGCGAACAGCAACAGGGTGCGGCCGATACCGGCGAGAATGGTGCTGGCCTGGGCCTGGTGGCGCTGTTGCAAGCCCAGCGCCGAGGCCAGGGCCAGGCCCCCGGGCTGGCGCGGCGACAGCAGGGTTTCGCACAGGTCGCCGAACACCGTGACCAACAGGTAGGCACAGGTGGTGACCACGCTGACCCACAGCAACTTGCCAGTCAGGTAGAACGCCAAGGTGAGGTAGCCGGCGAGCAGGGTCAGCAGGATCAAGCCCACCCACACCACGATCACCGCCGGAATCAGCCCGGCCAGGCCGGTCGGACGCGGCAGCTCATGCTTGCGCAAGGTCCGCCGGTAGCGCACCAGGGCGAAGACGAACAACAGCGACACCACCAGCGCGGTCAGGCCGTTGGTGGCCAGGGTCAGCGCCAGGCTGGTGCCGATCACGCTGTTGATGCGCTCCTGGGTCAGCATCACCATCAGCACCAGGGCCAAGACCTTGGGGAACCAGCCCAGGGCACTGGCGACCTCGTCGGGGATCGGCGGCAGGCGCCAGGAAGGCCGCTGCAGCATCAGCATGGCGCGGCCCAGGCCGGAAATGAACGCGCTGAACACCACCAGGGTGAGCACATGGTTGGTCAGGCTGGCGATATCGGTGCCCAGCTCGGCACTGCTTTCCAGGCCCCAGCGCAGCAGCGATACCGAGCCGGCGATGGTGCCCAGGGTCGCCAGGCTCACGCTCAGGGCCAAGGCGCTGCGGCGCAGCCGGCCTTCGGGCAACCAGCGCACCATGGCGTCGGCCAGCAGGCGCTCGAGCATCCGCCGCACCCAGGTCCAGACCAGCACGGCGGCAATCAGGGTGCTGAAAAAGAACCAGCGGTGCTCGGCGCTGGTGGCGCTGGCCAGGGCATCGGCCGCTTCGCCGCGCAAGTCGCGCAGGCGCGCCAGGTCTTCGTCGGTGGGGCGGATCAGGCTCGACCAGAACGCCGGGCTCAAGGGGCTGGCTGCGCGGCTGGTGACCTGCGAGTTGAACAGGCTGCGGCGCAGGTTGACGATCTGCGTGGAGAGGTCGCGGGCCGACTGGGTCAGCTGCGTCGCTTCCTTCTGCTCGGCCTGTACCGCGTTCTTCTCCGCGGCCAGTTGCTGGCGCTGGCGGGTCAGGCTCTCGGCCTCGTCTGGCTGTGGCGGGCCGAACACATTGAGCTGGTCGTCGAGGCGTTCGACGTCGGCGGTGCGCTGGGTCGCCAGCACATCGGCCTGGCGCTGCACCTGCAGGGCCTGCTGGCGCAACTGCGACAGCAGGTCGTCGTTGGCATTGGCACTGACGCCCTGGCGGATCTGGTCGAGGTGCTCGCTCAGTTGCTCCAGGCTTGCGTCTTCGTCCAGCACCTGCTGCTCGGCCACGGCCAGGCGCGACACCGGCGTGGCCGGGGCGGCCCAGGCGGGGAGCGCCAGCCACAACAGCAGGGCTAGAACGCATGGGTAAAATCGGTCAAGGCTGACACGCCTCATCGAATGTTCCTCTATACAACTCGACAGGGCGCAAATTCTACGCGTTCCGCAGGCTCAGGAGTGTGCCGTTTCTCGGGCCAGCAACTGGCGTTTGCGCTCCACGCCCCAGCGGTAGCCGCTGAGGTCGCCGTCGCGGCGCACCACCCGGTGACAGGGGATGGCCACGGCGATGGTATTGGCCGCGCAGGCCTGGGCCACCGCCCGCACGGCCTTGGGCGCGCCGATGCGCGCGGCGATCTCGGTATAGCTGACCTGGGTACCCGCCGGCACTTCGCGCAGCGCCTGCCAGACCCGCTCCTGGAACGCCGTGCCCTGCACATCCAGTGGCAACGCCAGGCCCAGCGCCGGCGCCTCGACAAAGCCGATCACCTCGGCGACCAGGCGCTCGAAGGCCTGGTCGCCGCCGATCAGGGTGGCCTTGGGGAATTTGTCCTGCAGATCCTGCAACAAGGGCTCTGGCTCGTCACCCAGCAGGATCGCGCAGATCCCCCGCTCGCTCTGCGCCACCAGGATCGCCCCCAGCGAGCACTGGGCCAGGGCGAAACGGATGGTGGCGCCCTGGCCGCCGGCGCGGTACTGCCGTGGGCGCATACCCAGGCGCGCGTCGGCGCTTTCGTAGAAGCGGCTATTGGAGTTGTAGCCCGCCTCGTAGATCGCCTCGGTGACGCTGGTCCCGGTATCCAGCTGCTCGCGCAGGCGCCGGGCGCGAAAGGCCGAGGCATAGGCCTTGGGCGTGAGCCCGGTTTCGGCCTTGAACAGGCGGTGCAGGTGGAACGGGCTGACATTCAGTTCGGCGCCGAGCTGATCGAGGTTCGGCGCCGTGTCGCTGGCCTCGATCAGCCGGCAGGCGCGGGCCACCCGTTCGCTGCGGCGGCTGCCAAGGCCGGCCTTGCAGCGCTTGCAGGCACGGTAGCCGGCGGCCTCGGCCTGGTCGGCGTCGGCAAAGAACTCGACGTTCTCGCGCTTGGCCAGGCGCGAGGTGCAGGCCGGTTGGCAGTAGATTCCAGTGGTGCGCACGGCGTAGACGAAGTGGCCCGTGGCGCCGCTGTCGCGGGCCTGCACGGCGTGCCAGCGCTCGGCGTCGGTGGTGTAGGTCGCGGTGGGTTTCATGGGCCTCTCCTGGAGTTCGATGCCGTCAGCCTGGCAGGGCCGGCGCTGCGCGTAACTCCGAATCTTGCGTTGTTTTCAGCGGTCTGATTGCCCGCGAACACCGGCATGGCCGGTGCATCGCCTGGTTCGCCAGCAAGGCTGGCTCCTACAGGTATTGCAGGCCGTAACCGTTGTAGGAGCCGGCCTTGCCGGCGAACACCGGCACAGCCGGTGCCATCCTCCGCGTCGCCTGGTTCGCCAGCAAGGCTGGCTCCTACAGGTATTGCAGGCCGTAACCGTTGCAGGAGCCGGCTTGCCGGCGAACACCGGCGCAGCCGGTGCCATCCTCCGCGGCGCCTGGTTCGCCAGCAAGCTGGCTCCTACAGGTATTGCAGGCCGTAAGCGTTGTAGGAGCCGGCCTGTAGTGGTCCAGTTTTTTTGGACCACGACGTAGGAGCTTTTAGGCCGCCAGCTCCTCAAAAGTAGCTGGTGGCAGATCGTTCGAAGCGTAGTGACAGCGGTGATGGTTGTAGTGAGCAATAAACTCCATCACATCTTTCTCCGCCTCTCTGTGATTTGTATAACCATCCTCCGGTACCCAGTCCTGCTTCAACGTCCTGAAGTAGCGTTCTACAACGGCGTTATCCCAGCAATTGGCTCGTCGGCTCATGCTCTGCACGATACTCTTTTCAGCCAAATACCCTACAAAACGATCAGAGGTGTACTGACACCCCTGGTCAGAATGAAACATCAATCCAGAACCCGGTTTGCGCAGGGCAACAGCTAACCGCAAGGCCCGGAGCGAGAGATCGGTATCAGCTGTTTTCGAACAGGCCCAACCCACGATCCGGCGGGAAAACAGGTCCATCACCACTGCCATGTACAGCCAGCGTCCACCTGCCCGTATGTAGGTGATATCTCCCGCCCACCGCACGTTGGGATGCACGGGGTTGAAGCGGCGATCCAGGAGATTGGCAGCTGTAGGGGCTGGTTTCGTGGCTCGCCGATAATGCGCGTAGCGCGGGCGTTTCCAGTGCAGATCCAGCCTCTTCATCAAGCTACGCATGCGATAGCGCCCGACCGCGAACCCTTTTTTTCGCAGTTCCTTGGAAAAACCTCGACTACCCAAAGCACCGCGAAATGTCCTGTGCAATTGGCGTATTTCCTTTTCCAAGCGTCGCTCAATGGGCTTGATCAGCCGAGGCTTACGGCTCGCGTAGTGACTGCTACGTGGCACGCTCAGAAGTCGACACAAATGACGCGTGGACAGTCGACCCTTGAGCCGTGCGATCACTTTCTTCGGCAGAACAGTGCCCTCAGATGAGAGGGCAACTGCTTTTTTAGAACGTCGTTCTCGGCCTCCAGCAGCTCTAGTCTGGCCTTCAGTGAATCAATGAGTTCCTGGTCTTGAGGCCGAGTCGTTTGCGTGGCTCCTTCATGCTCCTTGCGCCATGCTCGAACCCAGCGTCGCAGGGCTGTGGGCCCCACTCCCATCTGCTCACATGCCTTGGGCACGGAGTAGTTCATTTCCACGACCAAGCGAACAGCTTCGGCCTTTTCTTCAGCAGGAACGTTACGAAAACCCATGATGCGTCCTTAGGTTGATGCTCCTACATCATGGTCCAAAAACATTGAGCCACAACAGCCTTGCCGGCGAACACCGGCGTTGCCGGTGCCATCCTCCGCGGCGCCTGGTTCGCCAGCAAGGCTGGCTCCTACGGGCATTGCAGGCCGTAACCGTTGTAGGAGCCGGCTTGCCGGCGAACACCGGCGTGGCCGGTGCCATCCTCCGCGTTGCCTGGTTCGCCAGCAAGCTGGCTCCTACAGGTATTGCAGGCCGTAACCGTTGTAGGAGCCGGCCTTGCCGGCGAACACCGGCATGGCCGGTGCCATCCTCCGCGGCGCCTGGCTCGCCAGCAAGCTGGCTACAGGAGGAGCGTCTGCGCCACGACTGGGCCTTCACGCTCGCCACAGATACCACGCCGCCACCGTGCGATACGGGCGCCAGGCCATTCCCAGCCCGCGCATCTGCGCGGGTGTCGGGGCCTTCTCCAGCCCTTTGAGGCGCCGATAGCCTTCGCGCACGCCAAAATCATCCACTGGCAGGATATCCGAACGCTCAAGGCTGTAGATCAACAGCATCTCCACCGTCCAGCGTCCCACCCCGCGCAGGGCCACCAGCCGTTCGATCAAGGCTTCGTCTTCCAGCACCAGGGCCTGCGCCCGACTCGGCACTGTCCCGTCCAGGCTGGCCTGGGCGATGCCGTGCAAGGTTGCCGTCTTGCTCGCGGAAAATCCGCAGGCGCGCATGGTCTCAGGCGTCACTGCCAGCAATTGCGCAGGCGTGGGGAATGCCGCTTCAGCAAACAGCGCCAGCAACCGCCCGAGAATCGCCTGCGCCGCCCGCGCATGCAACTGCTGGTAGGCAATTGCCCGGACCAACGCCTCGTAGGGCTCGCGCCCAGGCGTGGCGCGGTGCAAGCAGGGCCCGACGGTAGCGATATGCCGCGCCCAGTCTGCATCCAGCCCAGCGAGGGACTGCGTGGCCTGCATGACAGCGTGTGGCGAAAGGTCTGCAAGAATCATCGATGGCATCCGGCCCGGAACAAACCTGCAGCCTAGCCCAGCCGTCCAGTACTGAAACGCCGGATCTTGCGCAGTGACTCGCGGCTCAATCCACCGCCGCCTGCAGCTTGCCAGCCCGCCGATAGGCCTGGCGGGCAAAGCACACGAACAACCCGGCCATCAGCGCCAGGGCCATCGGCAAGCCATGGGGCGCGACGTCCATCGCCGCGCCGCTGACCAGCGGCCCGACCAGGCTGCCCACGCCCCACAGCAAGCCGACGCTGGCGTTGGCGGTCACCAGGTCCTGCCCCTTGAAGCGCTGGCCGATCAGCACCAGCGCCAAGGTGTAGATCCCCCCGGCCACCGCCCCCAAAACCACCAGCAATGGCCACAGCAGCCAGGTCAGTTGCAGCAGCCAAGGCAAGGCGATGCCGATCGCCATCGCCGCCAGCCCGCACACCAGGTGCAGGCCGGTGCGTTCGACCCGGTCGGCGAGCCAGCCCAGCGGCAGCTGGAAGATCATGTCGCCGGCAAACACCACGGTCACCATCAGCGCCGCCACGCCTACGGCAAAACCGTGGCTGGTGGCATACACCGGCAACAGCGACAGCACCACCGCGTCGAAGAACGAGAAGAACAGCACCGCCACGCACAACGCCGGGGCCACGCGGAAGAAGCCGGCCAGGCCGAAACTCTTGGCGTCCTCGGCATGCTCGACGTGGTCGTTGGGCACGGTGAACAGGATGCACAGCAGGGCCAGGCCGTAGCACAGGGTGACCACCCCGGTCAGCCACGGGCTGTCGGCGCCGAGCAGCGCCAGCAGCGCCGGGCCGAGCACCTGGAAGCCGGTGAAACTGGTGGCGTACAAGGCCATGATCTTGCCGCGGTTGTGCTCCGGGCACAGCTCGTTGACCCACGACTCGCCGAGGATGATCGCGATGCCCATGCCAAGGCCCAGCCCCAGGCGCAGCAGCGCCAGCCACAGCATCGAGTCGAATGCCCACTCCAGCAAGGCGATGCTCAGGGTGCACAGGCTGAAGCTGAGCAGGTAGATGACCCGCCGGGTCAGGTGCTTGCAGCAGGCATCGACCATGAAGGCCGAGAGCATCATGCCCGCCGCCGGGATCGCCGAGATGACACCGATCTCCAGCGTCCCCGCCCCCGCTTGGTGCAAACGCAACGACACCAGCGGCAGGCTCGCCCCGAGGCTGAAACCGACCACCGACACGGCGAACAACAGGCCCGCCAGCAAACGCATGTTCATGTACCACTCCTTGCAAGCCGGCGCGCAGGGGCTGTGGCCCTGGCCGACTGGAAACTCCGCTGAAAGATGTTCGAACGCAGGCGCCCGCGGTTACGCCGGGATGGCGCAGGACACAGGGGCGCGGATCAGTTCAGGGCAAGGTGTGGCGAGAAGGTGAAGGCGAACAACACGCTGCGCCGGCGCTTGAGCACCGTGTCGCTCGGCCACGCACGGCGCGCTGTCGGGGCGACAGACGGGCGGGGCGAACAGAAGACATCGGTACGGCGCATCGCTTGAACTACGCAGGTCAAAGAATGGAGGCGGCACTCTAGGCCAGGGGGGGCGTTACGTCAATCGCAGGGCAAGCCCGCTCCCACGCAGGGTTGTGGGAGCGGGATTGCCCTGCGAGTCCTTCAACGTTTACCGGTGGACGGCAAGAACACCGCCAGCAAGCCGAACAGCGGCAGGAACGAGCACAGCCCATACACGTACTCGATACCCCGCAGGTCGGCCACATACCCCAGCAACGCCGCGCCGATGCCGCCGAAGCCGAACATCAGGCCGAAGAAGATCCCGGCAATCATCCCCACGTTGCCCGGCACCAGCTCCTGGGCATACACCACGATGGCCGAGAAGGCCGAAGCCAGGATGAAGCCGATCACCACGCTGAGCACGGTGGTCCAGAACAGGTCGGCATACGGCAGCGCCAGGGTGAACGGCGCCACGCCCAGGATCGAGAACCAGATTACCGCCTTGCGCCCGATACGATCGCCAATCGGCCCGCCGAAGAAGGTCCCGGCCGCCACGGCGCCAAGGAACAGGAACAGGTGCAACTGCGAACTGGCCACCGACAGCTGGAACTTCTCGATCAGGTAGAAGGTGAAGTAGCTGGTGAAGCTGGCCATGTAGAAGTACTTGGAGAACACCAGCAAGCCCAGCACCAGCAATGCCAGCATCACCCGCTTGCGCGAGATGCCATGGTTGGCTTGCAGCGCCTTGCGTGCCTTGGCCTGGTTGAGGTGCTCCTTGTACCAGCGGCGCAGCATCAGGGTCACGGCCAGGAAGAACAGCCCGGCCACGCCGAACCAGGCCACATGGCCCTGGCCAAACGGAATGACGATCGCCGCCGCGAGCAAGGGGCCGAGGGCGGAACCGGCGTTGCCACCGACCTGGAAGGTCGACTGGGCCAGGCCAAAGCGCCCGCCCGAGGCCAGCCGGGCGATACGCGAGGTTTCCGGGTGGAAGGTCGAGGAGCCGATCCCCACCAGCGCCGAGGCCAGCAGGATCATCGGGAAGCTGCCGACGAAGGCCAGCATCACGATCCCCACCAGGGTGCACAGGGTGCCCATGGGCAACAGGTTGGGGGTCGGGTGCTTGTCGGTGAAGAAGCCAACCCATGGCTGCAGCAGCGAGGCGGTGATCTGGAAGGTCAGGGTGATCAGGCCGATCTGGGCGAAGCTGAGGTCATAGTTGGCCTTGAGCATCGGGTAGATCGCCGGCAGCACCGACTGGATCAGGTCGTTGATCAGGTGGGCCAGGGCACAGAAGCCGATGATGCGCATCACCAGCGGGTTGGCTGGGTTGCTCACGGGAGGGGGCTGGGTACTGCTGGTGGCCATGGGCTGATATCCGAGCACAGGGTGGGATCCGATTATCGTGAAACAAATAGATACGAAGCTAGCTTTTTATTCGCTCGCCGGGTGCCCAACCGCGGCGCAGGTTTCACCAGCAAGGCGGGGGCCTACGCAATCGTTCTCCCCATCTCACGCACTTGCAAATAATTCTCAATATAATTAGCATCCTTGGCATCATTATCCCCCCGTAAACACTGGGCCAACCCGCCCTCCCCCGCGAGCAGACCGATCCCATGAGCCCGATGCCCGCCCTGCAGCCGCCTGTCGATCCTGAACACGAAGCCCTGGAGTGGTTCACCCGCCTGCGCCAGCCCGGCTGTGACGAACGCTTGCGCCAGGCCTTCGCGGCGTGGTGCCAGGAGCCACTCAACGCCCATGCCTACGCAGCGCTGGAAACCTACTGGCAACAGTTGCAGGTACCCGCGGCGCGGCCACGGCCGCGCATCGTCAAGCTGCGTCAAAGCCGCATGGGCCTGCTGCTGGGGCTGTTGTTCCTGATGCTGCTGGCACTGCTGGCCTGGCTCTATTGGCCCATGCTGCAACGCCTGGGCAGCGAACTGCACACCGACGTCGGCGAGCGGCGCAGCGTGCGCCTGGCCGACGGCTCGACCCTGCACCTGGACAGCGCCAGCGCGATGAACGTCGACCTGCGCGGCCGCACCCGCCAGTTGCAGCTGGTTCAGGGCCAGGTGTACCTGGAAGTGATGCTCGATGGCCGGGCCCTGGAGGTGCAGGTCGACGACACCCGCATCCAGGTGTTCGGCAGCCGTCTGCAGATCGCCCGCCACGGCGATCATGACGAGCTGGTGGTGATCAAGGGCAAGGCTGCGCTAAGCCAGGGCGGTGACCTGCGCATGATCAACGCGGGCGAGCGCGTGACCTTCAACGCCGCGCATATCGAACCGGTGGCCAAGGTCGACACGCAAGCGGTCGATGCCTGGCGCAACGGCCAATTGAAAGCCAGGGACTTGCCGTTGGCGCAAGTGCTGGAACGTCTGGCCGGGTATCAAGGCCAGCGCCTGTGGTTACTGGACGAGCAGGCCGGGTATCGCCGCGTCAGTGCCGATTTCGACCTGGATCACCCGGCCCAGAGCCTTGCCAGGCTGGCCGACCAACAGCAGCTGCGCCTGCACAGCGTACTCGGCCACTGGCTGATCGCGCGCTGAGCCGGGTATTCCCGCTAAGTTTTTGAAAGGTTGGGAAAATTTTTTTGAAAACGTTGTTGACAGGATGGCGATTCACGCTAATAATGCGCGCCAAGTTGGCTACATAGCTCAGTTGGTTAGAGCATAGCATTCATAATGCTGGGGTCCGGGGTTCAAGTCCCTGTGTAGCCACCACCTTTTAAAAGGGCTTATCGAAAGATAAGCCCTTTTTCTTTGCCTGCGAAAAAGCTACTTCACGCCTGCCACCACCACGGCCAGCCCCAGGCCGATCAACGCCACGCCGATGACCCGGTCGACCACCTCCTGGCGCTCGATCATCGCCCGACGCAGCAAGTGGTTGGAAAAAAACACCGCCACCAGGCTGAACCACACCCAATGGGCGAACGACATGAACGCGCCATAGGCGAAGTCCAGCGCCAGCGGGCTGCCGGGCTGCACCACTTGGGTGTAGGCACTGACCACGAAGAGCATGGTCTTGGGGTTCAGCGCGTTGGTCAGAAAGCCCGTGCGCAAGGCGCTCGCCACATTTGTCTCGCTGTGCGCCAAGCCGTCGAGGCTTATACGCGTGGTATTGGTCAGCGACTTGTAGCCGAGGTAGATCAGGTACCCGGCGCCAAGCACTTTCATGGCCAGGAACAACACCGGGCTCTGGCTGATGATCACGGCGATCCCGAGCACGGTATACAGCACATGCACCTGCACCCCCAGGGCAATCCCCACCGCTGCGGCCAGGCCGGCCGTGCGGCCCTGTGCATAACTGCTGCGGGTGACCATGGCAAAGTCGGCGCCAGGGCTGATAACGGCCAGAAGGGTGAACAGGGCGACGGCGATGAGTTCGTTCACAAACAGGTATCCTCGATGAAAATTCACTGAAAGTGGGATTATCCCGATGCCTGGAACGAGTAAAAATCGATTTATAGTGAAGCTAATCTGCTAGTTTTCCTGACACAACCACGAGAGCGCCGGAACAGCCCAGCACATGAAACTGCCGCCCCTCAACGCCTTCCACTACTTCGACATTGCCGCCCGCGGCGAGAGCTTCGTGCGCGCCGCCGAACAGCTGCACGTGACCCACGGCGCCGTCAGCCGCCAAGTGCGCCTGCTCGAGGAAAGCCTCGGGGTGGCGCTGTTCGAGCGGCGCAACCGGGCCGTGTTCCTCACCGCCGCTGGCCGCGAACTGCACGACACCACCCAGGCGCTCTTCGGCCAACTCGAAGCCACCGTGCAACGCCTGCAACAACAGCCGGCGGACACCGTGCTGGTGGTGTCCTGCGAACCGACCATCGCCATGCGCTGGCTGATCCCGCGCCTGCCGCGCTTGCAGGCCGCCCACCCCGACCTGCAACTGCACCTGGTGGCCGCCGGCGGCCCGGTGGACTTCGCCCGCGGCGGCATCGACCTGGCCCTGCGCCGCGACGATTTCCACTGGGATCGCCAACTGCACAGCCTGAAGATCTGCGACGAATGGATCGGCCCGGTCTGCGCCCCCGGCCATCCAGTCCGGCGCCTGCTGCACAGCGCGACCCGCCCCGACGCCTGGGCCACCTGGCAACGCCTGAGCGGCCAGGCCATCGGCCAGGGCGAGCGCAGCGACTTCGAGCACTTCTACCTGTCGATCCAGGCCGCCAGCGCCGGCCTGGGCCTGGCCATGGCCTCGGCGCTGATGGTCCACGACGAACTGCACAGCGGCCAGCTACAGGCGCCGTTCGGCTTCCTCAAGGAAGGCTCTGGCTATCACCTGCTCAGCCCGCAAGCGCTGGACGATGGCAGCAAGCGCCAACGTTTCGCCGACTGGGTCCGCAGCGAATGCCAGGCGTGCCTGGCTCAGTTGGGCTTGCTGCAGAACGACGAGCTGGCGCTGCCATCGCCGCCCCAGGTGCGATAGCCCGCCGTGTCGAGGTGGATGCGCCCCGACGGATAGCGCCCCAGCCCCATGTTCCAGGCCTGGCCATGCTGCTGCCAGAAGCGGCACAGCGGGTTGGGGTCGGCCCAGGCCGGCAACAACAGGTCGACGGCGAAGGCGCGCATGTGTGCGCTGCTTGGCGCGCCACCGGCACAGGCGTTCAAGCGCGGATCGCGGTATGCCGACACCACTTCGAACTGGCGCAGGGCACCCTGCTCACCCAGCAGCTTGATCAGCGCCAGGGTCGAGCGCACCGCCGGCCAATGGCTGGCCGGTGGTACCGCGAACGGCGCAGCCCTGCACAACCGCCAATCCGAGGCCGAGCGCAGCAACTGGTGGATCGGCACCACCCCATACAGCCGTGCGTCCACCAGCATTTCACGAAAGCGGCGGTTTTCATGATCCCCCGCCCACTGGGCGAACATCCACAGGTCGCGCTCGTCAGCCTGGGCCATGCCCGGGCCGGACAGCGCGATAGCCAGTAGCCAGCACTTGGCGCTTTTCATGCCCCACCTCTTCATCCACCATGTGTCGCGCCCGCCGTCCTGGCGGCCACTGACAAGGAGTTAAGCATGCACAAGATGGCTGTATCGGGCCTGGCCGCCCTCACCTTCAGCGGCCTGGCCATGGCCGACGCGCAGATCGACCTGGGCGACGCCCAGCGCGTGACCCGGCTGTTCGCCTACCCCAACAACTGCAACGTCATCTGCTACCGCGACTGGACCCTGGAACAGACCGTCGAGCACTACCTGAGCCAAAGCGTGCAGCGCGACGGCTACGCCAACGCCAAGGTCAAGGTGAGCCGCGAGCATGACCAGCTGCACGCCAGCATCAGCGGCGTCCCGGCCAGCTACACCGAACCCCTGCGCAAGCTGCTCGACAGCGGCGAGCTGGCCTACCAGGGCGCGACCCAGCTCAACCAGAAAGGCGGCTGGGACTATAGCTGGTACCTGTTCCTGCCCCTGGGCATGGCCCTGGAGAACCGCCGCAGCATCGAGCTGCTGCACTTCCCGCCGGATTATTCGCTGACCCGCTACCAGGACTACCTGAAGTCCAACACCACCGACCGCTGGGCCCAGCTGCTGACCTTCAACGGCGTCGAGGCCACCCAGACCCCGGCCTACCAGACCATCGTCGACATCGCGCCGATCGCCGCCCCGGCCAGCGCCGGCAAGGACCTGGAAGGGGTCTACAGCTACTTCAACGAGTATCAGGTGCGCATGGTCAAGGAGGTCGCCCTGACCCACAACGGCAAGGCGGCCCTGCCGATGGTCGCCTTCGGCGCGCCGGTGCGTGCCTGGATCGAGCAGCAGTATGGGCCGAAGGTCAACGTGCTGGGGCTGGTGAGCATCAGCCCCGAGACCGCCAGTGCCAAGGTGCCGGTGCTCGGCGCCAACCACCCCAGCGCGATCTGGTACGCCGCCGACCCGAAAAGCTACGACGGCGACCAGGACAAGGCCGACGCGGCGGGCTTGAAGATGATGGGCCAGGACCTCTCCGCCGCCTGCTGGCAGGCCGGCATGGGGCGCAACCCACAGGCCGACGCCAAGCTCACCCTGGATGCCTGCACCAGCAAGTGGCAGGTAACTCAGAAGAAGCAGACCTGCGAGTTGTTCTACCGCACCATCCGCGAGATGACGCCAGAGCAGGCCGCAGCCAAGTGCAATAGCGGGCCGGTGACGCGCAGCCTGCGGGATTTGCGCAAGCCGATCGAAGTGGAACACCCGCAGATCTGAGCCGGTGCGCGAGGGGCCACCAATCTCAAACCTGGCGCGCCCCTTGTGGGAGCGGCCTTGTGTCGCGAAAGGGCCGCAAAGCGGCCCCGGCGATCTTTATGCGAACACTGAAATCCTGGGGCCGCTACGCAGCCCTTTCGCGACACAAGGCCGCTCCCACCGTGGCACGGTGATGCCACGGCGGGAAAGAGCCCTTCAAATACAGAGAACGCTGCTCAGTCTTCGAGCAACGTGCAGGCCATCACCAGCGCATCCTCGCGCCCACCCGCCAGCGGGTAGTAGTCGCGGCGCCGACCGATCTCGTTGAAGCCATAGCGCTCGTACAGGCGATAAGCCGACTGGTTGCTGGCCCGCACTTCGAGAAAGCACTCCCGGCCATTGAGCTGGTAGGCCCGCGCCATCAGGTGCTCGAGCAGCCGCAAGCCCAGCCCGCGCCCCTGGTTCTCAGGCTTGACGGTGATATTGAGCAGGTGCGCCTCGTCGATGATCACGTTGATCACGCCATGGCCAACCTGCTGCTGGCCGTCGAACATCAACCACACTTCGTAGGACTTCAAGGCGTCCTGGAAGATACCGCGGGTCCAGGGATGACTGAACGCGGCGTATTCGATCTTAAGCAGGGCATCCAGATCCGCCTCGGCGGCCGGGCGGAAACTGATCGAGTCACTCATTCAACGCTCTTCCAGCGCGCCATCAGCTGGCGCATGGCTTTCCAGACGTCCGCCTTGCGCTGCGGCTCGTCCATCAACAGTTCAAGGCCGGGCAAGGCCCAGGCATCGCCGAGCAGCTCGACCTTGAGTTCTTGGTAATAGGCCTCGGCCTCGGCCTGGCCGGCGTAACGCATGGCCGGCAGGCCGATCAGCCACAGGCAGGTGCAGGGGGCTTCCTCCAGGCGCGCTGCAATAAAGCCCTGGACGAAATCGCGCGCGGCCTCGGGCCCCTGGTCCATGTTGCCGCGCACCAGCAGTGGCCAGCGCACCGGCTCGCCGATGATCTGCGGCGCGTCCGGCAAGCCGGCGGCGCGCAGCATGTCCTTGAGCAGCAGGTAGGACGGGTCGCGGCTCTGAAACGGCTGGCCGGTGGCCAGCTCGACCAGCAGCAGGCAGCTGCCGGCACGCAGCAACTGCAGGGCGAAGCGTGGTGGCGGTACCGGCGCCGGGCGTGGCGCGGGGGCCTCCTGCTCGGCCTCGACCGGCTTGGCGGCCGGTTTCGGTGCGCTGCCCGGGCGCGGGATCTCGATCTTCGGCCGCTCGGCACGCGCCGGAGGGGCCGCCGGGGTGGCGCTCGACGCAAGCGCGGGAGCGGCCGGGCGCACCTCGAAGTCGACGTCCTCGACCGGCGCCACCGGCAACAGCAGCTCCGGCCGCGACGGGGCGGCGAACGGCAGTTCGGCGCGCGGCAGCCAGTGCACCACTTGCATGGCGGACAGGTAGGCGCGGCGGCGGGACTCGATCAGCAAGGCGCGGGTATCCGGTGGACGAAATCAGGCGGGCATTCTAACGCCGTTGCCCAGGATGCGCCGCAACAGATTGTCAGCCATCGCGGGGCAAGCCCGCTCCCACGGTGCCTGGTGGGCCAGTGAATCCCCCTTTGCGCCTCAGGGTTATCCCCATAACAGACCAAGGGGTGAAATCCTCCCCCCTGGATGCAGTACAATCGCCCCTTTTATTTGGCAACGAGTCGACCCGCCAATGATCGAACCCAAGCGCGTCCTGCGCGCCCTAGCCGAACACTGGGCCTTGATCGAGCCGCTGTGCGAGCGCTTCGACCAGGGCACCCTGAGCCTGGTCGAGCTGCGCCAGCAGCTGGCCCGCCAGCAGGTGGAAAGCACCCCGCAGGACATCACCCAGCTGCTCGACGTATGGATCCGCCTGGACATTCTGGTCCCGGTGGCCAAGAGCCCGAACCGCTTCGAGCTCAACGCGCAGATCCACGACTTCCTCGCCTACCTGCGCCGTGAGCACCGCCTGGGCCTGTGCCTGGAGATCGAGGCCTACCTGCGCCACCTGGAACGCCTGGCCGGGCATATCCAGGATGCCTTCGACAACCGCGACAGCGACGACCTGGCGCGCCAGTTGCGCCTGCTCGACATGCGCGTGCGCGACGTGCTGAAAAAACTCGACAACGACGAGCAGGCCCTGCAGGCCGTGGCCGAGCGGGCCAAGACCAGCAACCGGCAGATCCCCCTGCGCCAGCGCTACGCCGAAGTCCTGGCGACCTGGGACGAATACGTCGAACCGATGATCCAGCTGGTCAACGCCGACGGCGCCTTCGAACAGGGCGTGCGCAAGGTCGAGACCGTGCTGCTGCGCCTGCTGGGCGAGCAGGCGCGCCTGGGCCACCTGGTCGACGACGACATGCTGCTGCGCACCCACGCGCGCATCCTCGAAATGCAGACCAGCGCCCAGCTGACCCTGCGCCATGCCCGCGAGCTGCTGCTGCCGCTGCGCGAGGAAGCCCGCCGGCACAACGCGGTGACCCGCGGTGCCGCGCTGGCCCTGTCGGTGATTCGCAAGAAAGGCATCGACGCCGTGCCGCAAGCGGCCATGCCGATGTTCACCCGCCCGCAGAGCACCTTCCTCGGCAGCGCCAGCCAGGTCGAGGCCTACGTCTACGCCCTGGCCCGCTTCGAGCCCAAGCCGGCGCGCTTCCCCAAGGCGCACAAGACCCACAAGGGCCCGATCCCGCGCGCGCCGCGCACGGTCAAGGAAATGCTCGAGCGCTGCGAAGACGCCCTGCCGCTGCCGGACCTGATGGTCTGGCTGCTGGAGCAGGAGCCCGAGGGCGCCACCGACGAGCTGCTGTACTGGTTCTCGCGCCTGTCGCGAGAAAAGCGCTTCAGCCGCCAGCGCCTCGACCGCCAGCAATACACCACCCGCGAACACCTGGTCAGCCTGCGCTCCTTCGCCCTGACGTCCAGCCGCGCAAACCCGCCGGCCACCACGACCGAATCCACCGCGAGCCCCACCCATGCATCTTGATCTTTCCGAACTGTCCCAGCTCGCGCCGATCTTCCGCGAGCTGTTCAAGGGCTTCCACGTCAGCCGCCGCGACCCGGAGCTGTACGCCCAGCTGTCGAACTTCCAGGACCAGTACCGCACCCTGTTCAAGGCCCTGGGCTTCGAGCTGGTGTGCGACACCCGCGGCTTCTACTACTTCGTCCCCGAGCAGGCCGCCGCGCAGGTGAACAAGACCGCCCAGCGCCTGTCGCTGTTCACCTTCATCCTGGTCGAGCACCTCGCCGACCAGGGCCGCGACCCGATGGTGGTGCTCGACGGCGGCAGCATCGGCCGCGACGAGCTGCCTTCGCTGCTGGACAAGTACCGCGACCTGTTCCTGCAGGCCGAGGTGCAGACCGTCGAGGAGCTGGAAGAAAAGATCCTGCGACGCATGACCCAGCTCGGCTTCGCCCACGAGGAAGGCGGCATCTACCGCTTCCTGCCACCGATGCACCGTTTCCTCGACGTGTGCCTGTCGGTGCAGCAGGACCGCGACCTGGCCGCCACCCTGCACAGCGACCTGCCGCTGCCGGTGCCCGTGCTGGTGGTGGAAGAGACGCCCGAAGAACTCAACCGCACCGACGACCCGCTCGACCTCACGCCGTTTGCTGGTGAGGAAAGCGAAGAGGATGCCCTGGCCCGGGCGATCCGCGAAGAGCAACAGGAGATTGACGCATGAGCCAGGAACGCTACGGCATCCGCCGCTTCGCACTGCTCAACACCGCCGGCTACAGCCTCGGCCTGTTCCCCCTGGAACACCCGCTGTCGGTCTATGGCGCCAACAACCTGGGTAAATCGGCGTCGATCAACGCCCTGCAGTTCCCGATCCTGGCGCGCATGTCCGACATGAGCTTCGGCAAGTACAGCCTGGAGCAGTCGCGGCGCTTCTACTTCGCCAGCGACACCAGCTACATCCTCACCGAACTGAACCTGCCCCACGGCCCGCACGTGATCGGCGTGGTCGGCCGCGGGCCGGGCGGCGGCTTCGGCCACCAGTTCTTCGCCTACCAGGGCGAGCTGGACCTGGCCCACTACCAGAAAGATGACACCTGCCTGCGCCAGAAGGAGCTGTTCACCAACCTCGAGCGTCATGGCCTTAAAGCCTACGAGCTCAAGCCGGACGAACTGCGCCGGCTGCTGGTCGGCGGCCACACCTCGGTGCCGCTGGACCTGACCCTGATCCCACTGCGTTCGACCAGCGAACAGAGCCTGAAGACCTTCCGCGCCCTGTTCATCAACCTGCTGCACATGCGCGAGATCACCGCCGCCAAGCTCAAGCAGCTGTTCCTCGACGCCTTCGAGCACAGCCTGCGCTCGGGCAGCGTCGACTACATCGCCGCCTGTGAAGAAGCCTTCCGCGACGTGCGCCGCATGGAGGGCGACTACAACGCCCTGGTGGCTGCAGGCCCGCTGGTCGAGGCCCTGGCCGGCGGCGTGGCCCAGCGCGACATCCTGCGCGGCAAGCTGCACCGCATCTCGCCATTGCTCGACAACCTGCTGGGCACCTGGCAGGAATACGCCATGGCGCGCAAGGAAGAGCTGGTGATCCAGTCCGAGCACTACCGTGGCGAGCAGGACCGCCTGCAGAACGACCAGCGCGGCGGCACCCAGGAGCTGATGCGCCTGGAGCGTGAAATCACCGGCATCCAGCGCTGGCTGGGCGAGCTGTCGGTGCTCAAGCACCGCTTCGCCCTGGTCGACGACGTCAAGGTCCTGGAGCAGCAGTTGCTGGCGGCCAAGGACGCCCACGACGAACTGGCCGGCGCCCTGGCCCAGTCACGGCAGTTCTCGGCAGAAGACCTCGACGAGCGCGTGCGCGACCTCGAGAAACGCGTCAAGGCGGTCAAGCAGCAGCTCGACCACGCCGACAACAACAGCTATGCGCGCCTGCGCGAAGAGTTCTCGCAGCAGGACGTCGACCGCCTGATGCGCCTGTTCAACGGCGCGCTGTTCAGCCTGCCGCTGGGTGAGCGCGGCATCGAGCTGGACGAAAGCGATGTCTGGGTGAAAACCCTCGAAGGCGTGCTCGATCGCTTCAAGGGCGAACGCTTCGAAGTACCGGGCCTGTCCATCGACATCTCGCACATCGACCCGCCCGCACTGCAGGCGCTGGCTGACCGCGCCGCCCTGCGCGACCAGAAAGAGCGCCTGGAAAAGGAGCTCAAGCAGCTCAAGACCCAGCAGGCCGTGGCCCTCGACCGCGCCGCCAGCAAGGCCCAGACCGAAGCCCTGTACCAGCAGGTGCTGGATGCGCAGAAGGCCCTGGAAGACTACCGTCGCACCGAGACCCTCAGCGCCGAAGAGCCGGAGAAGCTGGAGCAACTGGGCCAGCTGGAAGCCGCCCAGGACGAGCTCAAGCGCTCCAGCGACGCCTTCACCGAGCGCGTCCAGCAGCTGTCGGCCAAGCTGCAACTGGTGGGCCGGCAGATCGCCGACCTGGAAGCCAAGCAGCGTACCCTGGAAGACGCCCTGCGTCGTCGCCAGCTGCTGCCGGCCGACCTGCCGTTCGGCACGCCGTTCATGGAAGCCATCGACGACTCCATGGACAACCTGCTGCCCCTGCTCAACGACTACCAGGACAGCTGGCAGGCCTTGCAGCGCGTGGACAACCAGATCGAGGCGCTGTACGCCCAGGTGCGCCTGAAAGGCGTGGCCAAGTTCGACAGCGAAGACGATATGGAGCGCCGCCTGCAACTGCTGATCAACGCCTACTCGCACCGCACCGAGGAAGCGCTGACCCTGGCCAAGGCCCGCCGCGCGGCGGTCACCGACATCGCCCGGACCCTGCGCAACATCCGCAGCGACTACGACAGCCTCGAGCACCAGTTGGCCCTGTTCAACCGCGAGATCAACAAGCGCCAGGTGTCCAACCTGGAGAGCTTCCGCGTGGTGCTGGCGCCGAACAAGGAAGCGCTCAAGCACATCGACCAGATCATCCACAGCGCCGGCCAGTACGAGGAAGGCGAAACGCTGTCGGTGTTCGACCTCACGCAAAGCGCCGAGCAGGATCACAAGAACGAAGAGGCCAAGGAGTACCTGGCGCGGCTGGTGGCGGCCAACCACAACCAGCTGGGCCTGAAGGACCTGTTCGAACTGGCCTTCGAGATCACCAAGATCAACGGCCAGCCGGTGATCCATGCCGACATCGACGGCGCGGCGTCCAACGGCACCACCATGACCATCAAGGCGCTGACCAACATGTACCTGTTGCTGCACCTGATGGACCGCGACCTGGCCGGGCGCATTCGCCTGCCGTACTACCTCGACGAGGCCGCGGACATCGACGAACGCAACCAGGCCGCGTTGCTGGAGACCAGCCAGCAGCTGGGCTTCGTGCCGATTCTGGCGAGCGTGAAGCCGCAGGTGTCGGCACGGGTGGCGATTGACCTGGAAGGCGGTAGCGGGCCGAACGGCATCTACATCGACGAGGCGGACTGGAAGTACATCAGCCGGCTGGACGAAGTGAAGGCCATCGTGCGCGAGGATGAGGCCGAGGAACTGGCCTGACATCTGTGTACTGGGGCCGCGTTGCGGCCCTATCGCGACACAAGGCCGCTCCTACAGGGATATGCGTTCCCCTGTAGGAGCGGCCTTGTGTCGCGATAGGAGGCCAAAGGCCTCCCGGCGATCTACCAGGCTATCAGTGAGCCCAAGGCAGGATCGGGATCGCAGTCACCGCATTCTGCGGGCTGCCTTCGATCATGCGGTCGCTATACACCAGGTACACCAGGGTATTGCGCTTCTTGTCGAGAAAACGCACCACCTGCATGGTCTTGAACACCAGCGAGGTGCGCTCCTTGAACACCTCCTCGCCATCCTTGAGCTCACCCTTGAAGTGGATCGGCCCAACTTGACGGCAGGCGATCGACGCCTCGGCACGGTCCTCGGCCAAGCCCAAGCCCCCTTTCAAGCCACCGGTCTTGGCCCGCGACAGGTAGCAGGTCACGCCGTCGACCTTGGGGTCGTCGAACGCCTCGACCACGATACGGTCATTCGGCCCGACGAACTTGAACACGGTGGACACCTGGCCGACTTCCTCGGCCCCGGCCAGCATTGGCAGCGCCAGCGCCGCCATGGCGATGATCCTTTTCAGCACGCTAATCTCCTTCAGACCAGAACCAGGTTGTCGCGGTGCACCAGCTCAGGCTCGGCGCTGTAGCCGAGCAGGCCCTCGATGGCGTCGGACGGCTGGCCGATGATCTTCTGCGCCTCCAGGGCGCTGTAGTTGGCCAGGCCGCGGGCCACTTCCAGGCCGTCGGGGCCGACGCAGACCACCATCTCGCCACGGCGGAAGCTGCCCTGTACGGTCTTCACCCCCACCGGCAACAGGCTCTTGTTCGATTCGCGCAACGCCTTCACGGCCCCGTCGTCGAGCACCAGGGTGCCGCGGGTTTGCAGGTGGCCGGCCAGCCACTGCTTGCGCGCGGCGAGCATGCCACGCTCGGGCGACAGCAGGGTGCCCAGGCGCTCGCCGGCCTTCAGGCGATCCAGCACGCGCTCGATACGGCCACCGATGATGATGGTGTGGGCACCGGAACGGGCGGCCAGGCGCGCGGCGCGCAGCTTGGTCTGCATGCCGCCACGCCCCAGGGCGCCACCGGTACCGCCAGCCACCGCGTCCAGCGCCGGGTCGTCGGCACGGGCTTCATAGATGAGCTGGGCTTCGGGGTTGTTGCGCGGGTCGGCGTCGAACATGCCGTCGCGGTCGGTGAGGATCACCAGCAGGTCGGCTTCCACCAGGTTGGCCACCAGGGCGGCCAGGGTGTCGTTGTCGCCGAAGCGGATCTCGTCGGTGACCACCGTGTCGTTCTCGTTGATCACCGGCACCACGCCCAGGTCGACCAGGGTGCGCAAGGTGCTGCGGGCATTGAGGTAACGCTTGCGGTCGGAGAGGTCGTCGTGGGTCAGGAGGATCTGCGCGGTGTGCTTGCCGTGCTCGCCGAAGCTCGACTCCCAGGCCTGCACCAGGCGCATCTGGCCGATGGAAGCCGCGGCCTGCAGCTCGTTCATCGCACTCGGTCGCGAGGTCCAGCCCAGCTGGCTCATGCCCGCCGCGACGGCCCCGGAGGAGACCAGCACCAGTTCCACGCCCGCTTCACGCAGGGCCACCATCTGCTCGACCCAGACCGCCATCGCGCCGCGGTCGAGGCCCTTGCCATCGGCGGTCAGCAACGCGCTGCCGATCTTCACGACCCAGCGCTTGGCGCCCGTCACCTTGCTTCGCATCTTCTCTTCCAACCTATGTCGAATCTGTAGATACCGTGGATACAAAAACGCCGCTCCAGAGAGCGGCGTTTAGTGTACTGCAACCGATCAGTCGCGCACGTAAATGATTTCCGGGCCGTCTTCGTCGTCCTCGAAATCATCCCAGTCGTCATCGTCGCCGATGTCGTGCACGCTCTTGACGCCGGTGCGGCGCAGGGTGCGGGCGTCGTCCAGGGCCTGCAGCTGGGCGCGGGCCTCGTCCTCGATGCGCTGGTCCAGCTCGGCCAACTCGGCGGCGTAGGCCGGGTCGTTGGCCAGGCGGTCGGCGCGGTCTTCGAGGTAACGCATCAGGTCGTGGCTGAGCTTCTCGGTGCCCTGCTTGGCGATGGCCGAGATCACGTACACCGGGCCGTCCCAGTTCAGGCGCTCGACCACTTCCTTGACGCGCGCGTCCTTCTCGTCGTCCATGATCATGTCGGCCTTGTTCAGCACCAGCCAGCGCTCACGATCGACCAGCGCCGGGCTGAACTGCGCCAGCTCGTTGATGATGATCTCGGCGGCATCGGCCGGGCTGCTGTCGTCCAGCGGCGCCAGGTCGACCAGGTGCAGCAGCACGCGGGTACGGGCCAGGTGCTTGAGGAAGCGGATACCCAGGCCGGCGCCTTCGGAAGCGCCTTCGATCAGGCCGGGAATGTCGGCGATGACGAAGCTCTTCCAGCGGTCGACGCTGACCACGCCCAGGTTCGGCACCAGGGTGGTGAACGGGTAGTCGGCGACTTTCGGCTTGGCGGCAGAAACCGAGCGAATGAAGGTGCTCTTGCCGGCGTTCGGCAGGCCCAGCAGGCCGACGTCGGCCAGGACCTTCATCTCCATCTTCAGGTCGCGCTGGTCACCCGGCTTGCCTGGGGTGGTCTGGCGCGGCGCACGGTTGGTGCTCGACTTGAAACGGGTGTTGCCCAGGCCGTGCCAGCCGCCCTGGGCGACCATCAGCTTCTGGCCAGGGGTGATCAGGTCACCGATGACTTCCTGGGTCGAGGCGTCGATCACGGTGGTGCCGACCGGCACGCGCAGGAACAGGTCCTCGCCCTTCTTGCCGGTGCAGTCGGTGCTGCCGCCGTTCTGGCCGCGCTGGGCTTCGTGGTGACGGGTGTAGCGATAGTCGACGAGGGTGTTGAGGTTCTCGTCGGCCACCATGTACACCGAGCCGCCATCGCCACCGTCGCCGCCGTTGGGGCCGCCGTTCTCGATGAATTTCTCGCGGCGGAAGCTCATGCAACCGTTGCCGCCATCACCGGCTTTTACCCGGATCGATACTTCGTCTACAAACTTCATTCAAAACCGCCTCTCGTCGGACGACGAGTCGAAAACCAGAAAAACCTGAGGCTCTTGCAAAGATGAGCGCGGCGGCCCCGTACGAACCAGAAACCAACGCCGGCAGCCCATTCAAACAGCTTTGCAAGAGGCTCACCACAAACGAAAAAGCCCCGTCGCATGACGGGGCTTCTGGAGCGACGTCGCGATTAAGCGGCGACGATGCTCACGTAACGGCGCATGAACTCGCCTTTCTTCTCGAACTTGATCACGCCTTCGATCTTGGCGAACAAGGTGTGGTCCTTGCCCATGCCAACGCCGTAGCCTGCGTGGAATTCGGTGCCGCGCTGACGGACGATGATGTTGCCCGGCTTGATAACCTGGCCGCCATACATCTTCACGCCAAGGCGTTTCGATTCTGAGTCGCGACCGTTACGAGTACTACCACCAGCCTTCTTGTGAGCCATGGTTCAATTCTCCAATAAATTCAGGGGATCGAGGCGATTAAGCCTGGATACCGGTGATTTTGATTTCGGTGAACCACTGGCGGTGGCCCATGCGCTTCATGTGGTGCTTACGACGACGGAACTTGATGATGCGAACCTTGTCGTGGCGGCCTTGGGAAACGACTTCGGCCACTACTTTAGCGCCAGCAACCACTGGAGCACCGATGGTGACTTCTTCACCGTTGGCGACCAGCAGAACGCGATCGAAGGTCACGGATTCGCCAGTGGCGACTTCCAGCTTTTCGATCTTGAGGAATTCACCTTCAGCGACTTTGTACTGCTTGCCGCCGGTAACGATTACTGCGTAAGACATTTTGAATCTCCGATAATCCTGCTCACCCAGCGCTTTATATGATGAGTATTGGCTGGCATGGCTGCACAAGGCTGGAACGGCCCGGTGCAATTGCGTAAGGCAGGTGCTGCCCAGGAAAGTTAGGGTGCGCGATTGTACGCAACCCAAGAAATGCTTGCAAGTGCCGGCCCCGGGCCACGGCCTGCGCGCCTTGACACACCGGGACCTGCGACCTAGCATGCCGCGCAACCTCAATGGAGCAGCCGATGCAACCCCAATCTTTCTACCGCGCGGTAGCTGACGATTTCAGCGCCGTCGACGAGATCATCAAGAAGCAGCTGACCTCGCGCGTGCCGCTGGTATCGAAGATCGGCGACTATATCACGTCCGCCGGCGGCAAACGCCTGCGCCCGCTGCTGGTGCTGCTGTGCGGCAAGGCCCTGGGTCGCGAAGGCGACGACCTGCGCCTGCTGGCAGCGACCATCGAATTCCTGCACACCGCCACCCTGCTGCATGACGACGTGGTCGACATGTCCGGCATGCGCCGTGGCCGCTCCACCGCCAACGCCCTGTGGGGCAACGCGCCGAGCGTGCTGGTGGGCGACTTCCTGTACTCGCGCTCGTTCGAGATGATGGTCGAGCTGGGCTCGATGCCGGTCATGCAGATCCTCTCCAAGGCCACCCGGGTGATCGCCGAGGGCGAAGTGCTGCAGCTGTCGCGGGTACGCGACGCCAGCACCACCGAAGAGGTGTACATGGACGTCATCCGCGGCAAGACCGCGATGCTGTTCGAGGCCTCGACCCACAGCGCCGCGGCGCTGGCCGGCGCCAGCGACGAGCAGCGCGAGGCCCTGCGCACCTTCGGCGACCACCTGGGCGTGGCCTTCCAGCTGGTCGACGACCTGCTGGACTACAAGGGCGACTCCGAGACCCTGGGCAAGAACGTCGGCGACGACCTGGCCGAAGGCAAGCCGACCCTGCCGCTGATCTACACCATGCGCGAAGGCACCGCCGAGCAAGCCGCGCTGGTACGCCAGGCCATCCAGAAAGGCGGCCTCGAGGACCTCGAGCAGATCCGCGTCGCCGTCGAGGCCTCCGGCGCCCTGGACTACACCGCGCAAATGGCCCGCGACTACGTCGCCCGCGCCATCGCTTGCCTGGAAGTGCTGCCCGCCAGCGAGTACCGGGATGCGCTGGTCGAGCTGAGCGAATTTGCCGTAGCACGCACGCACTAGAACGAATCGCGTCGCCTTCTTCGCGGGTAAACCCGCTCCTACAGGTACTCCACTGCGCTTGAAAGCATGGTCTACCTGTAGAAGCGGGTTTACCCGCGAATGCTTTTGCACAGGCAAAGCACATTTCCCAGGCAAAACCTTATACAATGTGCGCCTTTGTTCGTCTGTACTTGAAAGGAAAAGCCGTGAGCACTCTGCCACCCTGCCCCAAATGCAACTCCGAATACACCTATGAGGATGGCACCCAACTGATCTGCCCCGAATGCGCCCACGAGTGGTCGGCCAACGGCGAAGCCGAAGCCGCCAGCGACGACGTGGTGAAGAAGGATTCGGTCGGCAACATCCTCCAGGACGGCGACACCGTCACCGTGATCAAGGACCTCAAGGTCAAGGGCTCGTCCCTGGTGGTCAAGGTCGGCACCAAGGTCAAGAACATCCGCCTGTGCGATGGCGACCACGACATCGACTGCAAGATTGACGGCATCGGCGCGATGAAGCTGAAGTCGGAATTCGTGCGCAAGGTCTGATCCCCTGCCCCTCGGGGCTGCCCAGCGGGCGGCCCTGACAGATCCTGCAACAGGATCGGCTGCACCCTTGGGAAGAAATCTTCCAATAGTCTCTTGCTATTTTGATAATAAGAATTATTCTCATTGGAAACATTATCCAAGGAGAGTAGCCATGACTTATCTGATCGACGCCTGGCTCGACCGCCCCCACCCCTACCTGCGCATCCTGCACCGCGAGACCGGCGAGGTCTGTGCCGTGCTCGAGGAAGACGCGCTCGACGAACTGCGCGACCAGGGCGACCTCGACCTGATGGGGCTCAATTCCAGTGAACCGGGGGTGCTCAAGGAGCTGGTGCGCAATCTGTTCCTGTTCTGCTATGCGCGGGCATTGCGCCCGGGGGGAACCGATTGGAACTGAAAAAGCTTCGCCGGCAAGCCGGCTCCTACGGGACGCATGGGCAATCTGCAGGAGCCGGCTTGCCGGCGAACGGGCATTACAGAACGTCGAGCAGCTCGACGTCGAACACCAGGGTGCTGTGCGGCGGGATGCTACCAACGCCCTGGGCGCCGTAGGCCAGCTCGCTCGGCACGTACAGGCGCCACTTGCTGCCGGCGTTCATCAGCTGCAGGGCCTCGGTCCAACCGGCGATCACGCCACCGACCGGGAATTCGGCAGGCTGGCCGCGCTCGTAGGAGCTGTCGAACACGGTGCCGTCGATCAGGGTGCCGTGGTAGTGGGTACGCACGTTGTCTTCGCGGGACGGCTTGGCGCCTTCACCTGCGCTCAGCACTTCGTACTGCAGGCCCGAGGCCAGGGTGACGATGCCTTCGCGCTTGGCGTTTTCGACCAGGAATTCCTTGCCGGCGGCAGCGGCGGCTTCGGCCTTGGCAGCGGCTTCGGCCTGCATCACTTCGCGGATCACCTTGAAGGCGGCCGACAGGTCTTCTTCGCTGACGCGGCTGTCGGCGCCATTGAAGGCGTCGGTCAGGCCGGCCACGATGGCGTTCAGGTTGACGCCCGGTGGCGGGTTGTCACGCAGCTGGCCGCCCAGCTGACGGCCGATGCCGTAGCTGACGCGGGATTCGTCGGTGGACAGGTTGAGTTCGGACATTGGCTTGCTCCACGTAAGGGCGCACTGCTTCCGCGCCCTTGTTGAAAAGGGCGAGCAGCCTAGCACACTGGCGCCGCGCGAAGCAGCTACCAGGCCGAACGCTGGGAAATCGGGACCTTGAGGTCTTCTTCCGGGTGCACGCCAAGGCCGCACATCTCGTCCTGCACGGACCAGTGCACCAGGTTCATCGACAGCAGCGGCAGGGCTTGCAGCAGCAGGCGCGCATCCTCCACCGAATGCACCCGCAGGCGCTGGCCACGGGTATCGTCCAGGGGATGGGCGCGGCCCTTGACCCGGGCCTCGAGCAGGTAATCGCCGCCTTCGATGGCGATCAGGTTCAGTTCGTCGACATGGCCAGCCCTGGCCTCGGTGTTGAGCTGATGCAGGTTCATGGGCGCACCTCGCTGCGGGAACCACGCATGAGTGCTCATTTTTTGTACGACAACGGCGAAAGCACAAGCTGCCGCCGGTCAGAAAGATCGCGGGGCAAACGGATCAGTGCTTGGTGATGCGATCCAGGTAACCCATGACGAACGCCGAGATGACGAAGGTCATGTGGATGATCACGTACCACATCAGGTAGTCGGTGGAGATGTTCTGCGCATCCATGAACACCCGCAGCAGGTGGATCGAGGAAATGGCCACGATCGAGGCGGCGACCTTCATCTTCAGCGACGAGGAATCCATCTTGCCCAGCCAGTTGAGCTTTTCCTTGCTCTCGTCGATGTCCAGCTGCGAGACGAAGTTCTCGTAGCCGGAGATCATCACCATCACCAGCAGGCCGCCAACCAGCGACATGTCGATCAGCGACAGGATCACCAGGATCAGGTCGGCTTCGGCGAGGGTGAAGACGTTGGGCAGGACATGGATGATTTCCTGGAAGAACTTCAGGGCCAATGCCAGCAGGCCCAGCGAGAGGCCGAAATAGATCGGGGCGAGCAGCCAGCGCGAGGCATACATCGCGTTTTCGAGGATACGTTCCATGGACAGTGATTGACTCGTGAGGTGACTGGAAAAGCGAGGGCGAGTATAGCCAGCCACCTGTGCCAGCAAAAGCCTATGGTCGTTTCGCGATACACCTGTAGGAGCCAGCCTTGCTGGCGAACCGGGGCCGCAGAGGTTCGCCAGCAAGGCTGGCTCCTACAACGCAAGCAATAGGATCAGGTTTCCGGGTGGAACTGGTAGTCCCCAAGATTGCGGCAGCGCTCGCCGTTGATCCGGCGCAGTTGCGCCTGCAGGTGCAGGCACCAGATCTGCGGATCTTCGGCAACCTGGTAACCATGCAGGGTGAGGCTGTCGACAATGGCGTTCATCACCGACTCGGCCACCATCGGCCCATGGAACGGGCCCTGGGCCTTGATTGCCGAGGGTTGTTCGCCGGCCATGCCGGCGGCGAACAGCAAGGTCCACATGCCAGTGTCGCCAGCCAGCGGACGGATGCTGCATTCGATGCGGGTCACCAGGCCCAGGCACTGGCGGGTGAGGCTGAGGTTGCGCATGGCGGCGTCCCCTCTGTAAAGCCTTGTTCAGCCTGAAACCGCCAGGCTGTTTCCATCCTGAACCCTGACAACGTCCTTAAGTTCCACTGTAGCCGACCTGCGGAAAAAGTTAGAAAACCGGCGCTGAACGGTAGCACTTCGCCGCTAGCGCCGGTTTATTGACTCAAGCCGGCTTGGCCTGGGCCACCATCTCTTCCAGCCGTTCCTTTTCGGCCTCCTTGATCTCTTCCTCGCTGATCATCTCGGCGATCTCGCGCAGGCGCTCGACCACCCGCGCATTGACGCTGCCCTCGACGAACTGGCCCTTGTCGTCCAGCGCGCCGGCCTCCTCGCCCACCAGCAGGCTCAAGGCTTCGTCGGCCTGGCTGACCGCATACACATGGAACTGCCCAGCCTCGACCGCTTGCAGCACGCGCTCGTCGAGCATCAGCGTGGCGACGTTGGCGCGCGGGATGATCACCCCCTGCTCGCCAGTCAGGCCACGGGCGTCGCACAGGCGGAAGAAGCCCTCGATCTTCTCGTTGACCCCACCCACCGCCTGCACTTCACCGAACTGGTTGATCGAGCCGGTGATGGCAAAGCACTGCTTGAGCGGCGTGCGCGACAAGGCCGAGATCAGCGTGCAGGCCTCACCCAGCGAGGCGCTGTCGCCATCGACATAACCGTAGGATTGCTCCAGGGCGATGCTCGCCGAGATCGCCAGGGGGAATTCCTGGGCATAGCGGCTGCCCAGGTAACCGGTGAGGATCATCACCCCCTTGGAGTGAATCGGCTGGCCCAGGTTGACCTCGCGCTCGATGTCGACGATGCCGCTGCCGCCGGGGTAGACGGTGGCCGAGATGCGCGCCGGCATGCCGAACGCCGAGTCGCCGACCTCCAGCACGGTCAGGCCGTTGCACTTGCCGATCGCCGCGCCCTCGGTGTCGATCAGGATGATCCCGGCGAGCATGTCGTCGAGCACCCGCTGCGAGACCCGCCCGGTGCGCGTGGCCTTGGCCTTGAGCGCGCGCTCGATGTGTCCGGCGTCGGTCATCGCCTCGTTGGCCAGCTGGCGGATGAAGTCGGCCTCGCTGACCAGCTGGAACAAGTCGCCGATGCGCGCCGACAGCCGCGACTGGTTCTCGGCCAGGCGCGCGCTGTAGGTGGCCAGGCGCGCCACCGCGTCGCTGGTCAGCGGTGCCATGCCTTCCTCGTTGGTACGGGTGCGCAGCAACTGGGCGAACTGCTCCAGGTTCTCGTCGACCATGGGCATGTCTTCGTCGAAGTCGACCAGCACCCGGAACATCTCCTGGAAGTCCGAATCGTGGTCTTGCAGCGCGTAGTACAGCTGGCGCGAACCGATGATGATCAGCTTGACGCTGAGCGGGATCATCTGCGGCGTCAGGCTCACGCTGGCGACCCGGCCCAGCTCGCCGAGCGGCGACTCCATTTTCAGCTTGCGCGACTGCAAGGCGCGCTTGAGCGCGTCCCAGACGAACGGCTCGCCGAGCATCTTCTCGGCCTCCAGGATCAGGAAGCCGCCGTTGGCACGGTGCAGCGCGCCCGGGCGCAACTGGCGGTAGGAGGTGTACAGCGCGCCCTGGTCGGTGCTGTATTCGATGCGCCCGAACAAGTTGTCGTAGGTCGGGTGCGGCTCGAACACCACCGGCGCGCCGCCATTGCCGCAGTGGCCGACCACCAGGCTGGGGGCGTACTGCTCCTCGAGCATCTTGCGCGCCACCGCGTCGGTCTTGGCGTCGTCGACCAGTTGCTCGACCACGGTGCGCAGCAGGTTCAACTGCACCGATTGCAGGTAGGCGCATACCGCGGCGTTTTCCGCGTACTTTTCCGACAGCGGCGCCAGCAGCGGCTGCAAGGCCAGGGTGATGGTCTCTTCGTTGAGCTGGCGCAGCTGGTTGTTCGACTCGCGCTTCCACTGCGGCAGGCTCGACAGCTCCTCGTTGAGGCGCTCCTCGAGTTCGGCGATGTCCTCATGGAAGCGCTCGCGCACGTCCTCGGGCAGTTGGGCGAACTCGGCCTCGTCCAGGGCCTTGCCGTCGGCCATGGGGGTGAAGGCGACGTTGCTGCTGTCGCGGTACAGGGCCACGTCCTTTTCCAGCGAGGCGCGCTCGATCACATCGAGGGCGCGGTCGTAGCGCTGGTTGAAGGCACGGTCGATGGCGCTTTTCTTCTGCTGGTACGCGGGGTGTTCGAATACCGCCGGGAAGGTCGCCAGCAGGTTGTCGATCAGCCCGCCCATGTCGCTGATGAAGGCGTGCGCGCTGCCGGCCGGCAGCTCCAGGGCACGCGGCTCGCGGGAATCCTCGAAATTGTTGACGTACAGCCAGTCGGCCGGGGTCTGCTGACGCTTGCCCTCGGCCTTCAGGTAGCGCTTGACGAACGAGAAGCGACCCGTGCCAGGCTCGCCCATGACGTACACGTTGTAACCGGGGCGCGGCATGGCCACGCCGAACTGCAGGGCCTCGACGGCACGCTCCTGGCCCAGGACTCCACGAAACGGCTCCAGATCGTCGGTATTGGAAAAAGCGAACTGCTCGGGGGAGAAACGCCGGGTCAGGGCTTCGGGCGCGAGACGCAGGCGCGAGGCGACAGGATCGGGCATTGGGTTTCCTTACTTCGGCGGGGCGGATGAAAGGCATTCTGGCGCTGCCAGCGCCTAGCGGCAAGGCTGCGCGAGACTTTATGTCGCAGGCCGGCGGCGCGCCGCGGCTATGCAATTTTTCGCAATAAACAACGCAACCTTTGGATCGTGCCTAAACTCCAAGCTGCGCGGGGGGATGCAAATCCCCCTGTCCTGGCAACCGCGTTGCCAGAACCCTGACCATTGGTACGTCACTTGAGAAAGAGAACAACGCTATGAAACGGATTCTTCTGGGTACTCTGTTCGCCGCTGTCTCGATCAACGCCATGGCCGAATCGCCAGGCGGCCCGAACTGCGGCTGGGGCAACCTGCTGTTCGAGGGCCAGCGCGGCACCCCGGCCCACTTCCTGGCTTCCACCACCAACGGCACCTCCGGCAACGCAACCTTCGGCATGACCTCGGGCACCAACGGCTGCTCGACCAAGGCCGCACTCACCTATGGCGGCAAGTCCTGGTTCGCCATGAACGGCATGATGAACGAGCTCTCCGAAGACATGGCCCAGGGCCAGGGCGAAGCCCTGACCACCTATGCCGTGGTCCTCGGCGTGGCCCCTGAAGACCGCGCGCACTTCGCCGCCGTCACCCACGAGCACTTCCAGCAGATCTTCAGCAGCGCCGACGTGACTGCCGAAACTGTCCACAGCAACACCCTGGCCGTGCTCAAGAGCGACCCGCAACTGGCCAAGTACGCCACCGAGGCTTGAGTCTCACGCCTCCCGCCCCGGCCTCGGGGCGGGTTTGGCGCTTACCTTCCGGCATCATCAGGATGTAGTTGCCCGACATGCTCAAACGCCTCGCTCCCCTGGCGCTCCTGTTCAGCGCCGCGCTGCACGCCGCACCCCAGATCGATTCGGCCCGTGTCCAGCAACTGGCGGCCACGCCCTACTGGATCGCCCTGGGCCACTACGAGACCGCCAAGCTTGGCGGCTGGCGCAGTTACGTCGATGACCCGCGCTTCTTCCTTGCCGAGGACGGCGCCCATCATCCCGAGCAGGAACTGCAAGCCACGGTCGCCGCGCTGTACGCCCCGGCGAGCCTGGGCGACCGGCATGCCCAGTGCGTGTTCCCGGCGCGCACCCGCTGGCTGCGCGAGCAACTGGCGCTCAGCGACCTGCCGCGCCCGGCCTGCCAGGAGTTCAGCACCTGGTACCAGTCGATCGACCCGCACAGCGCGGCGCTGATCTTCCCGGCCGCCTACCTCAACAGCCCCTCGTCGATGTTCGGCCACACCCTGCTGCGCATCGACCAGTCCAGCACCCAGCGCAACGACACCACGCTGCTGAGCTACGCGATCAACTTCGGCGCCTATATCGAAGGCAGCGACAACAGCATTCTCTACGCCTGGAAAGGCCTGATGGGCGGCTACCCCGGGCTGTTCGCGATGATGCCCTACCAGGAAAAACTGTCCGAGTACCGCAGCCTGGAAAACCGCGACCTGTGGGAGTACCAGCTGGACCTGACCCCGGAGGAGACCGGGCGCATGGTCGAGCACGTGTGGGAGCTCAAGCAGATCAAGTTCGATTATTTCTTCTTCGACGAAAACTGCTCCTACCGCCTGCTGGAGCTGCTGCAGGTGGCACGCCCGAGCCTGGACCTGACCGCGCAGTTCCCGCTGACCGCCATCCCCACCGACACGGTCAAGGCGGTGAAACAGTCTGGCCTGGTCGCCGACGTGCGCTACCGGCCATCGCGCGAGCGCGAACTGCTGGCCCGCGCCGAGCCGCTTGCGCCTGGCGAAAAACAGCAGGTGCTGGCCATCAGCCGCGACACCGCCTACCTGCAAGACCCCGCCTTCACCGCCCTGCCCCGCGAACGCCAGGCCCTGATGCAGGACGCCGCCTACCGCCTGGAGCGCTACCGCGCCAATGGCCAGGAACGCGACCCGGCCCAGGCCGGGCGCAGCTATGAGCTGCTCAGGGCGATCAACCGCAACCCGCCGCCACCCTTGCAGATCGAACGCCCCGGCCTGCCCGAGGACGGCCACCAGTCGCGCACCTGGCAACTGGGGGTAGGCAGCCGCGAAGACCGCGCCTACGCCGAATACGGCCTGCGCATGGCCTACCACGACCTCAACGACAACCTCTACGGCTTCCCCCTGGGCGCACAGATCGAGATCCTCCAGCTCAAGCTGCGCCAGTACGAAGGCAACGACTGGCAGGTGCAGCGCCTGGACCTGGCCACCATCCGCTCGCTGACGCCACGCAACGCGCTGCTCAAACCCTGGTCGTGGCAGGTTGCCGGGGGCCTGGAACGGGTGCCGGGCAAGCATGACGACGAGGTGCTGGTCAGCCAGGTCAATGGCGGCGCCGGCGGCACCTGGCAACTGGGCGACGAGCTGCTGGGCTTCGCCCTGGGTACTCTGCGCATCGAGCACCACAACGACTTCGCCGAGTTCGTCGCGCCCGCGGCCGGGTTCAACGGCGGCCTGCTGTGGCGCAACCCGCTGGGCAACCTGACGCTGGAGGCCAAGGGCGACTACTTCAGCAATGGCGAGGTGCGCCGCAGTGTCAGCCTGAACCAGCAGTGGGAAGTGAGCCAGAACCTAGGGTTGCGCTTGAGTGCATCCCGCCAGTTCAGCCACCTGGCCACGGCGCAGAACGAGGTGATGCTGGAGTTGAAGTGGTATCACTACTGAGGGCCCCATCGCCGGCAAGCCGGCTCCTACAGGTACAGCACAGGCCAGAAGCAAATGCGCTACCTGTGGGAGCGGCCTTGTGTCGCGATGGGCTGCGCAGCAGCCCCAACGATTTTGCATAATGCCGAGATCCTGGGGCCGCTGCGCGCCCCATCGCGACACAAGGCCGCTCCCACAGGGATAGCGTCAGCTTCACAAGCTGCATCCGTGACCCAACCGACTCTTTGACACTGTTTTGACACCTCCCCGACAAACCGCCACCTAGACTTTGCTGCATTACTCTCGAGGTCTTGTGGTCATGTCGCGGTATTGGCTGGGCTTGTGCTTCACGTTGTTGCTGGCCGGGTGTGAAACCACCCACCAACAGATGGTCCAGCAGGGCTACCCGCCCGCCTACGCCGACGGCTTCGACGACGGTTGCAGCAGCGGCCGCCAGGCCGCCGGGCTGATGGTCGGCGAGTTTCGCAAGAACGTGCCGCGCTACCTGCACGAGGCTCAGTACGAAACCGGCTGGGACGACGGCTTTCGCCAGTGCCACGCCATGCAGAGCAACCAGGACACCCGCCAGTACCGCGAGCGTTACTGGGACGAGCGCGACCGCGACTGGCAACGCGAGAAAGACCAGGGCGCCGCCCGCGCCTACCGGCCGAATTGACGTCGCAAACAGACAACCGTTGAAACCCGCTACCTGCCACCATGGTCTCCAGCACAAGGAGGCCCGCGCATGAGCCGAGCATTCGTCAACGAAGACCAGGCCGCCGCCCAGGCCAGCCAGCCGGTGGAGCGGCGCGTCAGCGACCAGCCCAACTACGTCACCGCCAGCGGCCTGGCCCAGCTGCAGCAACGCGTGGCAGCGCTCAATGCCCTGCGCAGCGAACTGCAGGCCCAGGGCGAACGAGCCGACAAGCAGCGCCTGGCCGATGCCGAGCGCGACCTGCGCTATTTCAATGCGCGGGTACAGAGTGCCCAGCTGGTGCCGGCGCCGACGTCTACCGAAAAGGCACAGATTGGCAGCCGGGTACGCTTCGTCGACGAGGCCGGCCAGGAGCAGGAGGTGCGGCTGGTGGGCGAGGATGAAGCGGATGCCGTTCACGGGCTGATCAACTGGGGCTCGCCGCTGGGGCGGGCGCTGTTGGGGGCAGGGCCTGGGGATGAGGTGCTGTGGCGCAGGCCGGCGGGGGATCAGATGATCGAGGTGCTTGAAGTCAGGGTTGAGACTTGAGGGCCATGGGGCTGCCTTGCAGCCCTTTCGCGACACAAGGCCGCTCCTACAGGGATACGCGATGGCTCAGGCTATCGTGTTCCCTGTAGGTGCGGCCTTGTGCCGCGAAAGGGCCGCAAAGCGGCCCCAGCAGTTCCGGATCAGACCACGCCTTGCGCCAGCATGGCATCGGCCACTTTGACGAAGCCGGCGATGTTGGCGCCCTTGACGTAGTTCACCGTGCCATCGGCCTCTTCGCCGTAATGCACGCAGGCATGGTGGATCGACTGCATGATGTTGTGCAGCTTGCTGTCCACTTCACCGGCCGTCCACAGCAGGCGCATGGCGTTCTGCGACATCTCCAGGCCCGACACGGCCACGCCGCCGGCGTTGGACGCCTTGCCCGGCGCGTAGAGAATGCCGGCCTCGATGAAGATATCCACAGCCTCCAGGGTGGTCGGCATGTTGGCGCCTTCGGCCACGCAGATGCAGCCATTGCGCAGCAGGGTGCGGGCGTCCTCGGCGTTCAGCTCGTTCTGGGTGGCGCACGGCAGGGCGATGTCGCAAGGCAGCGACCATGGTGTCTGGCCCGGGCGGAACTCCAGGCCGAACTGCCCGGCCAACTCGCTGATGCGGCCACGCTTGACGTTCTTCAGCGCCATCAGCGCCTCCCACTGGGCATCGTTGAGCCCGGCTTCGCAGAACAGCGTGCCCTCCGAGTCAGACAGCGAAATCACCTTGCCGCCCAGGTCCATGACCTTGCGCGCGGCGTACTGGGCCACGTTGCCGGAGCCGGAGATGGCCACGCGGCGACCATCGATGCGTTGCTCCTGGCGCTTGAGCATCTCCTCGGCGAAGTACACGCAGCCGTAGCCGGTGGCTTCCGGGCGGATCAGGCTGCCGCCGTAGCTCATGCCCTTGCCGGTCAGGACCGAGGTGAACTGGTTGGCCAGGCGCTTGTACTGGCCGAACAGGAAGCCGATCTCGCGGGCACCGACGCCGATGTCACCGGCCGGCACGTCGAGGTCGGCGCCAATATGGCGGTACAGCTCGCTCATGAACGCCTGGCAGAAACGCATCACCTCGGCATCGCTCTTGCCCTTCGGATCGAAGTCCGAACCACCCTTGCCGCCGCCCATGGGCAGCGAGGTCAGGGAGTTCTTGAACACCTGCTCGAAGGCCAGGAACTTGAGCACGCCCAGGTTCACCGACGGGTGGAAGCGCAGGCCGCCCTTGTACGGGCCAATGGCGCTGCTCATCTGGATGCGGTAGCCGCGGTTGACCTGGACCTTGCCCTGGTCATCGACCCACGACACACGGAACAGCACCGCGCGCTCGGGCTCGACCATGCGTTCGAGGATGCCGGCTTGAAGGTAGTGGGGGTTTTGCTCGAGGAACGGCCACAGGCTGCGCAGCACCTCTTCCACGGCCTGGTGGAATTCGGGCTGGGCCGGGTCGCGCTGTTGCAGGCGGGCCAGGAAGGCGTCGACAGATTCGATCATGGTAGACATCTCACCAAGAGGGATTGTTTTTGGTTTTTTCAGGAATGTACCAAGAACCAATCGCACTGGAACAGGGCGAAATGTCGTTTTTATGAAATTATTTGGTGCAATTTATATAAGTGTATACAGGATCAATGACTGGATCGTGGGAGCGGGCTTGCCCCGCGATTGCCTGAACACGAGCCATCGCAGGGCAAGCCCGCGCCCACGCAAACAAAAACAAACAGCCTGTCCAGGCACAAAAATGGGGCCCCTGAGGGCCCCATCCTTGTGCAGCGAAAACCGGCTTACTGGGCCAGTTTCTTGTGACGCACACGGTGCGGCTGGGCGGCGGCATCGCCCAGGCGCTTCTTGCGGTCGGCTTCGTACTCGGTGTAGTTGCCCTCGAAGAACACCACGCTCGAATCGTCCTCGTAGGCCAGGATATGCGTGGCCACACGGTCCAGGAACCAACGGTCGTGGGAAATCACGATGGCGGCGCCGGGGAAGTCCAGCAGGGCTTCTTCCAGGGAACGCAGGGTTTCGACGTCGAGGTCGTTGGACGGTTCGTCGAGCAGCAGGACGTTGCCGCCCTCTTTCAGGGTCAGGGCCAGGTGCAGGCGGCCACGCTCACCACCGGAGAGGTCCTTGACGAACTTCTGCTGGTCGCCGCCCTTGAAGTTGAAGCGCCCGACGTAGGTGCGCGACGGGATCTCGTAGCTGCCGATGCGAATCTGGTCGGAGCCGTCGGAAATCTGCTGGAACACGGTCTTGGCGCCGTCCAGGTCCTCGCGGCTCTGGTCGACGCAGGCCAGTTGCACGGTTTCGCCGATCTCGATGCTGCCCGAGTCCGGCTGCTCCTTGCCCATCAGCATGCGGAACAGGGTCGACTTACCGGCACCGTTACCGCCGATCACGCCGACGATGGCGCCCTTGGGCATGGCGAACGACAGGTTGTCGATCAGCACGCGATCGCCATAGCCCTTGGTGACGTTCTTGAACTCAATGACCTTGTCGCCCAGGCGCGGACCGGCCGGGATGTAGATCTCGTTGGTCTCGCTGCGCTTCTGGAATTCCTGCGACTGCATTTCTTCGAAACGCTGCAGACGGGCCTTGGATTTGGACTGGCGGGCCTTGGCGCCTTTGCGCACCCACTCCAGTTCCTCTTTCATGGCCTTCTCGTGGGCGCTCTGCTGCTTGGATTCCTGCGCCAGACGGTCCGACTTGGCTTCCAGCCAGCCCGAGTAGTTGCCTTCGTACGGGATGCCCGCGCCGCGGTCCAGTTCGAGGATCCAGCCGGCGACGTTGTCGAGGAAGTAGCGGTCGTGGGTGATCGCCACCACGGTGCCCGGGAAGTCGTGCAGGAAGCGCTCCAGCCAGGCCACCGAGTCGGCGTCCAGGTGGTTGGTCGGTTCGTCCAGCAGCAGCATGTCGGGGGCCGACAGCAGCAGGCGACACAGCGCCACGCGGCGCTTCTCGCCACCGGACAGGTGCTCGATCTTCGCCTCCCAGGCCGGCAGGCGCAGGGCGTCGGCGGCGACGTCCAGCTGGCGCTCGAGGTTGTGGCCGTCGGCGGCCTGCAGGATCGCCTCGAGCTTGGCCTGCTCGGCGGCCAGCTTGTCGAAGTCGGCATCGGGATCGGCGTAGGCGGCGTAGACCTCGTCCAGGCGGGCCTGGGCGTCCTTGATCACGCTGACCGCTTCCTCGACCACTTCACGCACGGTCTTGCTCGGGTCCAGCTGCGGCTCCTGGGGCAGGTAGCCGACGTTGATGTCGGGCATCGGACGGGCTTCGCCGTCGAATTCCTTGTCGACGCCCGCCATGATCCGCAGCAGGGTCGATTTACCCGCGCCGTTCAGGCCCAGCACGCCGATCTTGGCGCCGGGGAAGAACGACAGGGAAATATTCTTGAGAATTTCCCGCTTCGGCGGCACGACCTTGCTCAGCCGATGCATGGTGTAGACGTATTGAGCCAAAACCAAGCCCTCTAATTAGATAGGTAAAGACATCGACGCACGCCCAGGCACAGGCCCGGGGGATGTGTTTACGGGGTGTCGTTGAACAAAGTGGGCCATTCTACGCCAAGTCGCGGCGTTGCACAGATGGGGTAGATGGCAGGGCCGCTGCAAAGGCCAAGCGGGGCGAGCCCGCCCCACGCCAGCAGGCGTGGGGCGGGCTTGGCGCGGATTCAGACGTGCGCTTGCCGGGCCTTGCCACGCGGCAGGCGGCAGCGGTCCGATTGCTCGGCCAGGCGCGCGGCCCAGGCCGCCTTGACGCTGAAGCCGCCGCTGCGGGCGGGCTTGCCAGCCGGCTTGCTCACGGCCTTGGCCGGGGCGGCAGCGGGCTTAACGGCCGCTTGCGCGGCAACCTGGGCAACCGGCGCGGCGCCAGCCTTGGCCGACTTGCGCAGCTCGGCCAGCGACGGCGCCTTGGTGGCGCTGGCGGCGGCCGCGTCCGGCTTGGCCAGCGAGCGCTGGCAGGTCTTGCAGGATACGTCCTCGGTCACGGCAGTGCTGACCAGGGTCTGACTGCTGCGCCCACAGGCGGAATCGAGGCCATTGGTGGAATAGTGGGTAACCAAAACCGTACATCTCCGTTGCGTTGACTATTGAAGCGGGCGGCATTCTCGCACAGCTGGCAGGGACTTGCCGAACCGGCATGAACGGCTGCAGGTCGGCCAACGGACACACGGACTGGCACTTTGCCATATTTGAAGGCATGCTAGTCGGCTGGCATGTGCCACCTTATAGTGCGCCGAAGCACGGCACGCACCGTGCATATGCCACGACCTTAGCCCCCTGCCATCGCCAGCCCTATCGCAGGACCAACGCTTGACCAATCTCACGCACTCGCCCCTTCCGCGTCCTGCCGCAACCTCGGCCGGCAGCCACCTGCGTGGCTCGCTCAAGGGGGCGTTGGCCCTGCTCGCCCTGGTTTTGCTGGGGTTGCTGCTGTGGCAACTGTTCGCGCAGTTTCGCCACACCCAGGCCGACCTGCGCGAGCAGAGCCTGGCGACCAGCGCCGAACTGGCCGATCACCTGAGCCTGAACATGGCGCTGAAGTCGCAGCAGGCGCTGAACCTGGTCCAGCCCTACGTCAAACCTCCGACGCCTGCCGCCTTGCCGTCCCTGCTCGCCACCTTGCAGTCGCGCCTCCCGGCCCTGCGCGGCCTGGCCTGGCTCGATGGCGACGGGCAGGTGCGCAGCGACTCGCTGGTCGGCACCCCGGACCGTCAGCAGATTGACGAACTCCTGTTGCTGAACCAGGGGCGCGCCTTCTTTTATGGCAATGCCCCCGACAACCAGCAGGTTTACCTGCTGCTGCGCCAGGCCGCCGAGCAGGATCGCGGCTACTGGCTGCTGCGCCTGAGCCCAGGGTACTACCGCGAGCTGACCGTGCACCTGGACAGCCCGACCCACCCGCTGTGGCTGCTGGAGAACAGCCGCAATGGCCAGGTGCTCGAACGCCATGGCCACAAGCCCGGCAGCGGCGAGCCGCTGCAAAGCGTGATGCTGGCGTTCATCGACAACAGCACCTGGCAGTTGCGCGGCCTGTTCGACGCAGGTCTTGCCCGCGACCGCTTGCTCCCGGCGCTGATCGGCAAGTGCCTGCTGGTGCTGTTCTGCGCCCTGCTGCCGGTGCTGGCGCTGATCAACATGCGCCGGCGCCAGCGCGCCTTGCAGGAAGACCGCCGGCGCTACCAGGAAATCTTCGAAGGCACCGGCGTCGCCCTGTGCGTGCTCGACCTCTCCAGCCTGCCCGGCCAGCTCGACCGCTACCACCTGCGCAACCGCGCCGCGCTCAAGCAGAGCCTGGCGCTGGACAGCAACCTGCGCCGCACCTTGCTGCAAGAGCTGAAGATCACCGAGATCAACCAGGTGGCCCGCCAGCTGCTCAATGTCGAGTGCCACGAGGGCGCCTGGCAGCGCCTGATCGATGGCAGCGGCGATGGCCGCGACAGCGTCGGCATGCAACTGATCGACGCGCTGATCGAACAGCGCCAGCAGCTGGAACTGGAAGTACGCCTGCCCGCCCCAATGGGCGGCGAGCTGCACCTGTGGCTGATGGCGCGCCTGCCCCAGCAGCGCCGTGATTTCCAGGCGGTGATCCTGAGCATCAGCGACATCACCAGCCGCAAGCAGGTGGAGCTGTCGCTGCTCGAGCGCGAGGGTTTCTGGTCGGACGTAGTGCGCACCGTGCCCGACCAGCTCTACGTGCAGGACGTGAACAGCCAGCGGATGATCTTCAGCAACCGCCACCTGGGCCAGACCCTGGGCTACGACCGCGCCGAGCTGGCGCAGATGGGCGAGCGCTTCTGGGAAATGCTCCTGCACCCCGACGATGCCGAGCACTACCGCGCCCTGCGCCAGCAGCAGCGCGACACCAGCTACGGTGCGTCGCTGCACTGCCAGTTGCGCTTCCGTCACCGCGACGGCGGCTGGCGCTGCTACGAGATCCGCGAGCAGGTGCTGACCCGCGACGCCGAGGGCCTGGTCAGCCGCATCATCGGCGTGGGCAAGGACGTCACCGTGCAGATCGAGGCCAGCGAATCGCTGCGCGACAGCGAGCAGCGCTACCGCATGCTCGCCGAAAGCATCAGCGACGTGATCTTCTCCACCGACAGCCAGTTGCAACTGAACTATGTCAGCCCCTCGGTGCAAGCGGTGCTGGGCTACCAGGCCGACTGGATCTTCGCCAACGGCTGGCAGTCGATCATAGCCAACCCCGGCCAGCTCACCGGCGTGTACAGCCTGCTCGAACGGGTCAGCAAGGCCGTGGGCGACCCCGCGCAACTGGCCCAGCTGCGCGATACCCTGCCCACCCAGTTGTTCCTGTTCGACTGCCTGCGCGCCGACGGTCGCAAGATTCCCATCGAGCTGCGCCTGGTGCTGGTGTGGGACGAGCATGGCAGCTTCGAAGGCGTGCTCGGCGTGGGCCGCGACATCAGCCAGCAGCGCCGCGCGGAAAAAGACCTGCGCATGGCCGCCACGGTATTCGAGCACTCCACCTCGGCCATCCTGATCACCGACCCGGCCGGCTATATCGTCCAGGCCAACGAGGCGTTCAGCCGGGTCAGCGGCTACGCGGTGGCCGAGGTGCTCGACCAACTGCCGGGCATGCTCACCGTCGAGCAACAGCAGAACGCCCACCTGGGCTATGTCCTCAAGCAGCTCAACCAGCGCGGCAGCTGGGAGGGCGAGGTGTGGCTCAAGCGGCGCAACGGCGAGCACTACCCGGCCTGGGTCGGCATCACCGCGGTGCTCGACGACGAAGGCGACCTGGCCAGCTATGTGTGCTTCTTCACCGACATCAGCGAACGCAAGGCCAGCGAGCAGCGCATCCACCGCCTGGCCTACTACGACGCCCTGACCCACCTGCCCAACCGCACGCTGTTCCAGGACCGCCTGTACACCGCCCTGCAACAGGCCGAGCGGCACAAGGCCTGGGTGGTGCTGATGTTCCTCGACCTCGACCGCTTCAAGCCGATCAACGACTCCCTCGGCCATGCCGCCGGTGATCGCATGCTCAAGGACATGGCCGAGCGCCTGCTGGCCTGCGTCGACGACGACGACACCGTAGCGCGCATGGGCGGCGACGAATTCACCCTGCTGCTGCAGCCGCGGGCAACCCGAGAACAGGCGCTGAACCGCGCCATCCACGTGGCCGAGAGCATCCTCGGCGGGCTGGTGACCCCGTTCGTGCTGGAGAACCGCGAGTTCTTCGTCACCGCCAGTATCGGCATCGCCCTGAGCCCGCAGGATGGCAGCGAACTCAGCCAGCTGATGAAGAACGCCGACACGGCGATGTACCACGCCAAGGAGCGTGGCAAGAACAACTTCCAGTTCTACCAGACTGACATGAACGCCAGCGCCCTGGAGCGCCTGGAGCTGGAAAGCGACCTGCGCCATGCCCTGGAGCAGAACGAGTTCACCCTCTACTACCAGCCGCAGTTCAGCGGCGACGGCAAGCGCCTGACCGGCGCCGAGGCGCTGCTGCGCTGGCGCCACCCGACCCGCGGCCTGGTGCCGCCGGGCGACTTCATCCCGGTGATCGAGGAGCTGGGCCTGGTGGTGGATGTCGGCGACTGGGTGCTGCGCGAGGCCTGCCGCCAGCTCAAGGCCTGGCACAAGGAGAAGGTGCGGGTGCCGAAGGTGTCGGTGAACATTTCCGCCCGGCAGTTCTCCGACGGCCAGCTGGGTACGCGCATCGCCACCATCCTGGAAGAGACCGGCCTGCCGCCGGCGTGCCTGGAACTGGAGCTGACCGAAAGCATCCTGATGCGCGAGGTCAACGAAGCCATGCAGATCCTCGACAGCCTGAAGAACCTCGGTTTGAGCATCGCGGTCGACGACTTCGGCACCGGCTACTCGTCGCTCAACTACCTCAAGCAGTTCCCCATCGACGTGCTGAAAATCGACCGCACCTTCGTCGACGGCCTGCCCGAGGGCGAACAGGACGCGCAGATCGCCCGGGCGATCATCGCCATGGCCCACAGCCTGAACCTGGCGGTGATCGCCGAGGGCGTCGAGACCCATGAGCAGCTGGAGTTTCTGCGCGAGCATGGTTGCGACGAAGTGCAGGGCTACCTGTTCGGCCGGCCGATGCCGGCCAACCAGTTCGAGGCGCAGTTCAGCAACGAAACGTTGTTCATGTTCCAGTGAGCAGGTGCCATACGGTCCCTGTAGAAGCGGCCTTGTGTCGCGAAAGGACCGCGCAGCGGTCCCGGCGATCTTGGCGTAAATGCTGACATCCTGGGGCCGTTGCACGGCCCTTTCGCGACACAAGGCCGCTCCTACAGGGGCAGGCGCAGCGCGTTAAAAACGGACCCCAAAGTCAACTCCAGCCCAGACACGGCGCGGCCTGCAACATGAGCCCCATTGGTCCGCGACTTGATGCCACTTCATATGCCAGCGGCGAATCAATCGGTTAGAATGCCCACCCAATTCAGCCCGATCCTTGAGGACCGCCATGTTCAGCCGTGATTTGACCATTGCCAAGTACGACGCCGAGCTCTTCGAAGCCATGCAGCAAGAAGCTCTGCGCCAGGAAGAGCATATCGAGCTGATCGCTTCGGAAAACTACACTAGCCCCGCTGTCATGGAAGCCCAGGGTTCGGTACTGACCAACAAGTACGCCGAAGGCTACCCAGGCAAGCGCTACTACGGTGGTTGCGAGTACGTCGACGTCGTCGAGCAACTGGCCATCGACCGCGCCAAGCAACTGTTCGGCGCCGACTACGCCAACGTCCAGCCGCACGCCGGTTCCCAGGCCAACGCCGCCGTCTACCTGGCCCTGCTGTCGGCCGGTGACACCATCCTGGGCATGAGCCTGGCCCACGGCGGCCACCTGACCCACGGCGCCAGCGTGTCCTCCTCGGGCAAGCTGTACAACGCCATCCAGTACGGCATCGACGCCAACGGCCTGATCGACTACGACGAAGTCGAGCGCCTGGCGGTCGAGCACAAGCCGAAGATGATCGTCGCCGGCTTCTCGGCCTACTCGCAGGTCCTGGACTTCGCCCGCTTCCGCGCCATCGCCGACAAGGTCGGTGCCTACCTGTTCGTCGACATGGCCCACGTGGCTGGCCTGGTCGCCGCTGGCGTGTACCCGAACCCGGTGCCGTTCGCCGACGTGGTCACCACTACCACCCACAAGACCCTGCGCGGTCCGCGTGGCGGCCTGATCCTGGCCCGTGCCAACGCCGACATCGAGAAGAAGCTCAACTCCGCGGTCTTCCCAGGCGCCCAGGGCGGCCCGCTGGAGCACGTCATCGCCGCCAAGGCGATCTGCTTCAAGGAAGCGCTGCAGCCTGAGTTCAAGGCCTACCAGCAGCAGGTAGTGAAAAACGCCCAGGCCATGGCCAGCGTCTTCATCGAGCGTGGCTTCGACGTCGTTTCCGGCGGTACCGAGAACCACCTGTTCCTGCTGTCGCTGATCAAGCAGGAAATCTCCGGTAAGGACGCCGACGCCGCCCTGGGCAAGGCCTTCATCACCGTCAACAAGAACTCGGTCCCGAACGACCCACGTTCGCCGTTCGTCACCTCGGGCCTGCGTTTCGGCACCCCAGCCGTCACCACCCGTGGCTTCAAGGAAGCCGAGTGCCGCGAGCTGGCAGGCTGGATCTGCGACATCCTGGCCGACCTGAACAACGAAGCGGTGATCGACGCCGTGCGTGAGAAGGTCAAGGCCATCTGCAAGAAGCTGCCGGTGTACGGCAACTGATTGGCAGACGCCTGATGTGAAAAAGCCCGGCTATGTGCCGGGCTTTTTTGTGCCCTGTGGTCTATAGGCATGCAGATCCGACAGAACCTTGAATGTGAGTGTTTAATCCTCCGCGACGAGGCAAGGTATCGCTGACACTTTTCCCGGAAAATCACCTCGCCCCCCGCCTCCGGTTTCGGACATACCTGCGCTTTCCTGCAATGCACACTGCTTGCTCCACCATTGCAGGAAGTGTTTGACATGGCAGTCACTCGAAATCGATACACCCATTACAGGAACATGATTCAGAAGTCCGAGGCGGACTGGCAGGCATCGTATGCCAAGCATCTTTCCGGATTGCAGGTGCACGCCATTGCCAGGAATCTACTTCAGGACCAACACGGCAGGACGCTACAACACTTCTGTACGACCTCTTATCTTGGGCTGGACTACCACCCGGATATCCTGCAAGGGGCTATCAAAGAGCTGGAAAACTCACGCACCCTACGTATCGCCAACTCGCGTAATCGCTGCCAGCTTCAAGTGCTGGGCCAATATGAGGCTGAACTGTCCGAGTTGTTTGGATGCGAGTCTCTGGCCACATTGTCATGCAGCGAAGCAAGCTCAGGAATACTGCCTCTCGTTGCAGCAGGAATTTTCACCAATGGCATCTCACCCCATATGGTGTTCGACAAGTTTGCCCACTACTCCCTGAACCATATCAAAGCAGCCTGTGCGGATGAGACCGAGGTCCAGACGCTCCCGCATAACGACATGGACCAGCTCGAGAGCATCTGCCGGCAACAGGGAAGGGTCGCCTATATCACAGACGGCTACTACAGCATGGGCGGGACGGCACACATGGACGCCTTGCTGTACCTCAAGGAGCGCTACGGTTTGTTCTTGTACTTGGACGACTCACACGCCCTTTCTACGGTAGGTGTTTTTGGGCAGGGCTTTGTCAGGGGGCAACTACAGGAGCTGGATGAAGGGGTCATAATTGTAGCGTCCTTGGCGAAAGCGTTTGCCGCAAGCGGTGGCCTGGTGATGCTGGCAAATACCCAACAGAAACGCCTTGTACAAAGATATGGCGGTCCTACCAACTGGTCCCAAAGCCTCAATGCCGCAGCTATCGGTGCAGGACGGGCGTCTGTTCGACTGCACTCCAGCCCCCTGCTGAATACGCTGCAGCAGGCGTTGAAGCACAATATCGAACTGTTCGACAGGCTGATGCCTACAGCTCACGCTGGATCACTTTCTCCCGTCAGGCTAATACCGCTTGGAGAGGCTGAGCGCGCCATTGATGCGTCGACCTACCTGGCCAACAGTGGATTCCTCACCTCGGCCGTGTTCTTTCCTGTCGTACCCAAGAATGCTGCAGCACTGCGAATTACGCTCAGAGCAGATATGCAGCCTGGTGAAATCGAAAGCTTCTGCCGGTGTGTCGCGCAGTACCTGAACAACAACCCTGCCATCGCCCCACTGCTGAACACGCAGCCATGACCAAACGGCGAATTCTCTACTTCAGTTGCTTAGCCGTACTGTTGTGCCAATCGGGTATAACCTTCTACCTGCCCATGCTCCCGGCCATTGCTAACGACCTGAATGCAACAGCAGAATTCGCCGCACTCAGCCTGAGCCTGTTTCTTGTAGGAATGGGGGTATGCGTAATGCTGTGGGGACGGTTGGGAACCACGCTCGGTTCTGGCCGTATGCTGACCTGGACGCTACTCCTCTACGGCTGCTGCACACTGCTGCTCGCAGCATCACCCGTTGACTGGGCATTTCTTGCTCTACGCCTGCTTCAGGGAGCCCTGGCAGGTGGTATATCAGTTGCAGCTCGCGCGCTGCTGGTCGAGCAGTATGATGGCAAGGATTTAACACGCGCCTATAGCAGCCTTTCACTTTGCTTCGTACTGTCCCTCGGCGCCTCGCAGTTTATCGGGGCAATGATTGCTACGCTGACGAACTGGCGAATGGCCATGCTGCTCGTCGCGTTACCCTGTGTACTAATGGCAACCGTGAAGGGCTTGGATGTCGCGGCTCAGCATAGGGTGCTTACACGCCGAATTGGTGAGCGCCCCCATCTCCATAAGCTCATTGTGCAACCACGCTTCATTCTACCTGTGCTTGCTGGAGGTTTTGGGTACTCCATCATCGTCGTATTTAGCAGTACAGCGCCCTTGCTTTTCCAACAATCCTTCAACTGGTCCATGTGGGAATATGGGCTATTAGGATGGCCAATCAGCATTGCCTATCTGCTCGGTACTCGTCTGGCGAGCACCCTTGCAACCGGTCACAACGAAGTAATGATGCTTCGATTTTCGAGCGCTTTGCTGTTACTTGGCGCACTCATCATGCTTATTGCATCATCACTGTTGAAAAACTCGGCTTACGCGATCTGGCTACCCTATTGCCTGATGCTTGTAGCTCAGGGAATGGCATACCCAGTGAGTCTGTCACTGGCAAGCAGGCAGTCAACAGGAGCTGCTTCTCCTGCCATGGCACTGATCGCGCTTGTTCACCAACTGCTGGCTGCCCTGACGAACTTGATATCCAGCTCCGTGGGTACGAGTCCCACTGTGCTGGTTATGTTATGCGCTGGATTGGCGTCACTCGCCTGGTTGGCAACTCGTGCCAACCCCTGAACGCCATCGTCGCTTGCGATGTGAATCTTCTTGATGCATTGCATCAATTGCCAGATGAGCACCTGCTTGAATGCCGCCTCAGATACCGCTTCAGCCAGGCCCTCCTCCAAAAGGAAGCCATCAAAATCCGTCCCTTTGTGAAGGTTCACTCGGTCTTCCTCGCGTGAGTAAGTAGAGGTAAAAAAATGCCGCCATAAGGCGGCATTAGCAAGTCAGATGCTTCTGACTCCCTCGTGACTCAACGCCTCAAACCCCGCCCGAATCTTCTCCTCCGGCAGCTCATCGGCGATGAACACCATCACGCTTTCCCGGGTCTCGCCGTCCTTCCACTCGGCGTCCCAGTCGAAGCCATACAGCTTGAGCACACCCTGGAACACCAGGCGACGATCTTCCCCGGCAATGTTCAGCACCCCCTTGTAGCGCAGCAATTGCTTGCCGTGCTCTTCCAGCAGCTCGTTCATGAAGTCGCTGAGCCGATCGATGTCCAACGGTGTTTCAGTGCGCAGCACCAGCGTCGAGATGCGGTCCGGGGTGGCCGGCTTGAGCAGCGGGCGCAAGGTGGGCTTTGGGCTGATGCCCAGGTCTGGGTTGAGGTTGAAGCCGCGCACATCGAGTAGCTCGGCCAGGTCGATGCGGCCGTGCTCGACCACGCGGATCGCCGCCCGGCCATTGATGCGCGACAGGCGCTCGCGCAGGGCGTCGACCAGCTGCGGCTCGACCAGGTCGGTCTTGCTCAGCAGCAGGCGGTCGGCGAAACCGACCTGGGCCTGGGCGATGGCCTGGGTCAGGTGCAGCTCGGCGTGCACGGCATCGACCAAGGTGATGATGCCGTCGAGGATATAGCGCTCGCGCAGTTCTTCATCGATGAAGAAGGTCTGTGCCACCGGCGCCGGGTCGGCAAGGCCGGTGCATTCGATGACCAGGCGATCGAAGGCGATTTCACCGGCATCCTGGCGTTCGAGCAGCAGGTACAGGGCACGGGTCAGGTCGCCATGGATGCTGCAGCACACGCAGCCATTGGCCAGGGTCATGACCTGCACCGGTTCATCGCCCAGCAGTTGGCTGTCGATGCCGGCCTCGCTGAATTCGTTCTCGATCACGGCGAGCTTCAGGCCATGCTCGGCCTTGAGCATGTGCTTGAGCAATGTGGTCTTGCCGGCGCCAAGAAAACCGGTCAGCACGGTAACGGGAATAGGTGTCTGCACGCAGAACATCTCCTGTGCAGTGGGAATTTGGAAGGTGGGCGCGGCCCTTGGGCCGCGCCGGCAGCGGGTTCAACAGCACTTGGGCCCGGACTTGCCACCGTATCGTGCTTCCTGACGCTCGCGGAAGAACTCCTCATACGTCATGACCGGCTTGTCCGGGTGCTTGTTGCTCATGTGCTCGACATAGTTGTCGTAGTCGGGCATGCCGACCATCAGGCGGGCTGCCTGCCCCAGGTACTTACCCAGTCGACCCAGGTCGTTGAACATCACGGCAGTCCTCTCAAGCGTCAGGCAGGGCCTGGAACGGGGTTTCCTTGTCGCTGCGCTCCTTGCGACCCAGGGCGGCGTAGCCGACCTTGATGGCGAAGAACAGCACGCTGAACACCACCACCAGGAACAGGATGGTCAGGCCAGCGTTGGTGTAGGCGTTGAAGATCACGTGCTGCATCTGCCCGATGTCCTTGGCCGGGGCCAGGACCTGGCCGGCGTCCAGCGCGGTGCTGTACTTCTTGGCCAGGGCCAGGAAGCCAACCGCCGGGTTCGGGTCGAACAGCTTGATCAGGCCTGCCGCCGTGGTGCAGATCAGCAGCCACACGGCCGGCACCAGGGTGACCCAGATATAGCGCTCGCGCTTCATCTTGATCAGCACCACGGTGCCGAGCATCAGGGCGATACCGGCCAGCATCTGGTTGGAGATGCCGAACAGCGGCCACAGGGTGTTGATACCGCCCAGCGGGTCGATCACGCCCTGGTACAGCAGGTAGCCCCACAGCGCCACGCAGCCGGCGGTGCCGACCAGGTTGGCGGTCCACGACTCGGTGCGCTTGAGGGCCGGCACGAAGCTGCCCAGCAGGTCCTGGAGCATGAAGCGCCCGGCACGGGTACCGGCGTCCACGGCGGTGAGGATGAACAGCGCTTCGAACAGAATGGCGAAGTGGTACCAGAACGCCATGGTGTTCTCGCCCGGCAGCACCTGGTGGAGGATCTGCGCGATACCGACCGCCAGGGTCGGCGCACCGCCGGCACGGGCCAGGATGGTGTGCTCGCCGATGTCACGGGCCACCGCCTCGAGCTGCTCGGGGGTGATCAGGAAGCCCCAGCTGCTGACGGTTTGCGCCACCGAGGCGACGTCGGCACCGACCACCGCGGCCGGGCTGTTCATGGCGAAGTACACGCCCGGCTCGATCACCGAGGCGGCGACCATGGCCATGATGGCGACGAACGACTCCATCAGCATGCCGCCGTAGCCGATGTAGCGGGCGTTGGTTTCGTTGTCCAGCAGCTTGGGCGTGGTCCCCGAGGAGATCAGCGCGTGGAAGCCGGACACCGCGCCGCAGGCGATGGTGATGAACAGGAACGGGAACAGGGTGCCCTTCCACACCGGGCCGGTGCCGTCGGTGAACTGGGTCAGCGCCGGCATTTTCAGCTCGGGGGCGATGATCAGGATGCCGATGGCCAGGCCGACGATGGTGCCGATCTTGAGGAAGGTCGACAGGTAGTCACGCGGCGCCAGCACCAGCCACACCGGCAGCACGGCGGCAACGAAGCCGTAGCCCACCAGCATCCAGGTGATCTGCACGCCGGTGAAGGTGAATGCCGGGCCCCACACCGGATCCGCGGCGATCTGGCCCCCCAGCCAGATCGACAGCAGCAGGAGCACCACGCCGATGATCGAGATCTCGCCGATGCGGCCCGGGCGGATGTAGCGCATGTACACGCCCATGAACATCGCGATCGGGATGGTCGCCATCACCGTGAACATGCCCCATGGGCTCTCGGCCAGGGCCTTGACCACGATCAGCGCCAGCACCGCGAGGATGATGATCATGATCAGGAAGCAGCCGAACAAGGCGATGGTGCCCGGGATGCGGCCCATTTCCTCGCGGACCATGTCGCCCAGCGAGCGGCCGTTGCGGCGGGTGGACAGGAACAGGACCATGAAGTCCTGCACCGCGCCAGCCAGCACCACGCCGGCGATCAGCCACAGCGTGCCGGGCAGGTAGCCCATTTGCGCGGCGAGCACCGGGCCCACGAGGGGGCCTGCGCCGGCGATGGCGGCGAAGTGGTGGCCGAAAAGAATGTGCTTGTTGGTCGGGACGTAGTCCAGGCCATCGTTGTTGAGTACCGCGGGCGTGGCCCGGCGGGGGTCGAGCTGCATCACCTTGGTGGCGATGAACAGGCTGTAGTAACGGTAGGCAACCAGGTAGATGGCCACTGCCGCGACCACGATCCACAAGGCGTTGATCGCCTCACCGCGACGCAGGGCAACCACACCCAGCGCGCAGGCCCCTATGACTGCCAGCGCCAACCACGGGATGTGGCGTAGCAGGCTATTATTGTTGTTCATGGTTTACTTCCAGCTGGTGGATTGGAAAGACCGCCCATCGAGTCTAGGGCGAGTCAAGACGCATTGCCACACTTGCTTTGGTCTAGAGCCTCTGCGGCCAGATTGCGGTACCTGATGCACCTCCCCAACTCACTATAGTCAGGGTGTCACCCGGAGAACTGCCATGAGCGACCACGACGAACGCCGCCGTTTCCAGCGCATCGCCTTCGATGCCCCCACCGAGCTGCGCCAAGGCGAGCGGCGCTGGCCGGTCACCCTGCTCGACCTTTCGTTGAAGGGGCTGCTGATCAAGCGCCCCGAACCTTGGGACGCGGACCTGACCCAGGATTTCGACGCGATCATCCATCTGAACGACAAGAAAACCCAGGTGCTGATGCAGGTCGAACTGCGCCATGAGGAACCTAACCGCCTAGGTTTCATTTGCCTGCACATCGACATCGATTCAATGACTCATTTGCACCGTCTTGTGGAATTGAACGTGGGCGACAGCACCGAAATGATGCGCGAGCTGCGCGAACTCATCGAAGATTGATATCTCTTAGCCTGCTAACAATCTGGCCGTGACGGCTTTCTTGTCCGGCCAGACAGCTTTCACTCGATTTCCGGCCCTCTTGTACACATCCCTCTAGGACAGCCTTCGACACGTTGGAACGCAACGTGCATCAGGGTTTCGTGCACCCTGAAGGCACCCCTGCCGGCGCTACGATCAAAACTTTGTATACAATTCTTGTGGCAATGTTTTGTCAGACTTGTCTACAGTAGCGCCACAACAATAAACAGAGAGCCTGCTCCATGACCACGTCCCCCAGCACGTCTCCCGCCCCGCGCCCCGAGGACGAGAACCTCGGCCTTGGCGCCAACCTGGCCTACGGGCTGCAGCATGTCCTGACCATGTATGGAGGGATCGTCGCGGTACCGCTGATCCTCGGCCAGGCCGCCGGCCTGGCCCCGGCGGAAATCGGCCTGCTGATCGCGGCCTCGCTGTTCGCCGGCGGGCTTGCGACGTTGCTGCAGACCCTTGGGCTGCCGTTCTTCGGTTGCCAGCTGCCACTGGTCCAGGGCGTCTCGTTCGCCGGCGTGGCGACCATGGGGGCGATTCTCGGCAGCCAGGGTGGCGGTGGCCTGCCGGCGGTGCTGGGCGCGGTGATGGCGGCCTCGTTGATCGGCTTCCTGATCACCCCGGTGTTCTCGCGTATCACCAAGTTCTTCCCGCCCTTGGTGACCGGTATCGTCATCACCACCATCGGCCTCACCCTGATGCCCGTTGCCGCGCGCTGGGTGATGGGCGGCAACAGCGCCTCGCCGGAGTTCGGCAGCATGGCCAACATCGGCCTGGCGGCGCTGACCTTCGCCATCGTCCTGCTGCTGAGCAAGCTGGGCAGCGCAAGCATTTCGCGCCTGTCGATCTTGCTGGCGATGGTCGCCGGTACCTTGATCGCCTGGTCGCTGGGCATGGCCGACTTCAGCAAGGTCACCGAAGGCCCGATCTTCGCCTTCCCCACCCCGTTCCACTTCGGCATGCCGACCTTCCACATCGCCGCGATCCTGTCGATGTGCATCGTGATCATGGTGACCCTGGTCGAAACCTCGGCCGATATCCTCGCGGTCGGCGAGATCATCGACACCAAGGTCGACTCCAAGCGCCTGGGCAACGGCCTGCGCGCCGACATGGCATCGAGCATCCTGGCGCCGATCTTCGGCTCGTTCACCCAGAGCGCCTTCGCCCAGAACGTCGGCCTGGTGGCCGTGACCGGGGTCAAGAGCCGCTACGTGGTGGCCACCGGCGGCGTGATCCTGGTGGTGCTCGGGCTGTTGCCGATCATGGGCCGGGTGATCGCGGCCGTACCTACCCCGGTACTCGGCGGCGCCGGTATCGTGCTGTTTGGCACCGTGGCCGCCAGCGGCATCCGTACCCTGTCGAAAGTCAGCTACAAGAACAACGTCAACCTGATCATCGTCGCCGCCTCGCTGGGCTTCGGCATGATCCCGATCGCGGCGCCGAACTTCTACCACAGCTTCCCGAGCTGGTTCGAAACCATCTTCCACTCCGGCATCAGCTCGGCGGCGATCATGGCGATCGTGCTGAACCTGATGTTCAACCACTTCACCACCGGCAACTCGGAAAACCAGTCGGTGTTCGCCGCGGCCTACGAGCGCACCATCCAGTACTCGGACATCTCCGCCCTGCGTGATGGCGACTACTTCAAGGATGGCAAGCTGTTCGACGCCGAGGGCAACGAGGTACCGGTGATGGAGCTGGACGAGCATGGCAACGAGGCGCCCCGACGCAAGGCGGTCGCCGAACACTGATCGCTGACCACGACGGTCATCGAGGGGAGCCGCACGCGCATCGTCGGCTCCCTTTTTTGTGCATGCCAGCCCGCGCCCTCGATCAACCCGCCGAGTCGCCCTGGCCGGGCGCCGCGAAGTACCCATTCAACACCTGCAAGTCCCCCGCCTGCAGCACCCCCGCCAGATAGCGCAGCTGCAACCACGCCCGCAGGTACTCGTGCCGCGCCTGGGCCAGGTCGCGGCGGGCGCCGAACAACTGCTGCTCGGCGTCCAGTACATCGAGGTTGACCCGCTCGCCGCCCTGCACGCTCTTGCGCGTGGCCTGCACCAACGCCGCGGCCGCCTTCACCGCCAGGTCGTAGGCGCGAACCTTCGCCGTGCCGCTGGCGCACAGGTTGAACTGCCGGCGCAACTGGTTGAGCGTGTCGTGCAACTGCGCATCCAGCTCGAACCCCGCCGCATCGCGCTGCGCCCGCGCCTGGCGCACCGCAGCCGAGACACCACCGCCGGCGAACAGCGGCAGGTTGACCTGCAGGCCGATGCTGTCGGTGTCATAGCGCTGGTTGTAGCTGCTCTCGGAACTGGAACTGGAAATCCCCTTGCTGGCGTAGGCACTCAGCGACGGCAGATGGCCGGCGCGCTGGCGCTCGATGTTCTGTTCGGCCACCTCCAGCCCGTGGCGCTGGCTGGCCAGCTCGGCGTTGTGGGCCACGGCCAGGTCGCGCCAGGGTTCGAAGCGCGCAGGCGCCAGCGGCTGGATATGGAAATCGCCGGTCATCGGCGCCAGGTCCTCGACCCTCACCGCCTCGCCGATGATCGCCTGCAAGCTGCGCAGCGCCGCGTCCAGGTTGTCCCCGGCCTCGATCTCCTGGGCCTGGGCCAGCTCGTAGCGGGCGCGGGTTTCCAGCACATCGGTGCGGGTGCCCTCGCCACCCTTGAGGCGTCGCTGGTTGAGCTGCAACTGTTCGGCATAGGTGCGCCGCTGGGCCTGGGCCAGGGCGATCTGCTCGTTGGCGAACAGCGCCTCGCTGTAGGCGCCGAACAGCCGCACCATCAACGCCTGGCCACGCCCGCGAAAGCGCTCGTCGGCCAGGGCCGCCTGGGCCAGGCCGCTGCGGTACTGGCTCCAGGCGGCGTAGTCGAACAGTGGCTGTTGCAGGGTCAGGGTCGAGGTGTAGCTGCGGTAGTCGCGCTGGCTGGTGATATCGCCGAACGCGCTGCGCTGGGTCACCTCGGAGTCATTGCGCGCGCGGTTGTAGCGGTACGACAGGTTCGGCAGCAGGCCGGCCCGGCCGATCGCCAGGTGCTCGAGCCCGGCCAGGCGTTCGGCCGCCGCCGCCTTGAACGTCGGGTCGTTGCGCAGGGCCAGGGCATAGGCGTCACCCAGGTCCAGGGCCAGGGCCGGCCCACTCAAGCCCAACAGCAGGGCCAGCACAGCCAGACGCATGGGCATCATTCCTCCGCCAGGGCGACATGCACCCGGTCGGCCAACGGCTTGAACAAGTAGTTGAGCAACGAGCGCTCGCCGGTCCGCACGAAGGCCTCCACCGGCATGCCTGGGCGGATATCAAGCCCGGCGAGCTGGCGCTGGCCGGCTTCGCCGACCTTGATCCGCACCTGGTAGTAAGGCTGCTGGGTCTTGTCGTCGAGCAGCCGGTCGGCCGACACCAGGGTCACCTCGCCGGTCACCCGGGGCGTGGTGCTCTGGTTGAAGGCGACGAACAACAGCTCGACCGCAAGCCCCGGCCTGAGCCGGTCCACCAGCTCCAGCGGGGCGCGGGCGTCGACCAGCAGCGGCGCATCGCCGGGGACGATCTCCATCAGCGACTGGCCACGGCCGATCACGCCACCGTTGGTGAACACGCTCAAGCCCACCACGGTACCGGCCACCGGCGCGCGCACCTGGGTATGGGCCAGTTCGAAATCGGCACTGCGCAAGCGGTTGCCCAGGTCCTCGGCGCTGGCCTGCAACTCGCTCAACTGCTGGCGCACGTCGTTCTGGAACTCCTGGCGGCGCTGGCTGCCACGTAGCTTGAGCTCCTGCACCTGGCGCCGGGTGCGGCCGATCGCGCCCATGTCCTCGGCAATCGAGCCATTGACCTGGGCCAGCAAGCGCTCGCTGTCGAGCAGGCGGTTGCGCGCGATGTAGCCGTCCCGGGCCAGCTCGCGCAGCCCGCCAAGCTGCTCATCGAGGGCATCGCGCTGGGCCTGCTTGCTGGCCAGCGAACCTTGCAGGCCGAGCAGCGAGGCCTCGGCGCCTGCGATGCTCTCGTCGAGGCCGGCCAGCTCCATCTGCAAGGCTTGCCGGCGGCTGGCCAGCAATTGCCGCTGGGCCTCCAGGGCGTTCGCCACCCACGGCGTGGCGGCCTGCTCGCGCAACGCCGCAGGGAAGTCGATCAGCGCCTGGCCGTCCCGCTCGGCCAGCAGCCGCGCCTCGCCGGCCCGGGCATTGACGTACTGCACCCGCAACGAGCCTTGCTGGGCCTGGGCCTGGGTGGCATCCATGCGCAACAGCACCTGGCCGGCGCCCACCTGGTCGCCGTCGCGCACCAGCAATTGCTCGATCACCCCGCCGGTGGGGTGCTGCACCGCCTGGCGACTGCCCGCCACCACCAGGTTGCCGCTGAGCGGCACGCCTTTGTCCAGCGGCGCCAGGGCACCCCACAGCAAAAAGCCGCCAAGGCCGACAAGCACCAGCCAGCGCCCGGCCCGTGCCGGGCCCCGGGCATCGTCGCGCAGGGGATGAAGGTTGTGCGCCGCGGCTGGCGCGGCAGAAAACAACGGATGCACGCTCATGCTCAGGATCTCTGGCTGCCTTGGTTGAAGCTGTAACTGACGCCGCCGCGCGCAGGCGCGACGGCTGGGCGCGCGGCCGCCTGCAAGACCCGGGCGGTCGGCCCGAAGTTGAGCATCTGGCCGCCTTGCAGCACCAGCAGCTTGTCCAGCCCCACCAGCAGGCTCGACTTGTGGCTGATCATCACCACCGTGCGCGCCTGCGCCTTCAGCGCTGCCAGCGCCGCCAGCAGGGCCCGCTCGCCGGGCTCGTCGAGGTTGGCGTTGGGCTCGTCCAGCACCACCAGGGCCGGTAGCCCGTAAAGCGCGCGGGCCAGGCCGATGCGCTGGCGCTGGCCGCCCGACAGCCCGGCGCCGCCCTCGCCCAGCACGGTGTCATAGCCCTGGGGCAAGGTCAGGATCAGTTCGTGCACCCCAGCCAGCTGCGCCGCCGCCACCACCTTGTCGGCATCCACCGGGCCCAGGCGGGCGATGTTCTCGGCGATGCTGCCGGCGAACAATTGGACATCCTGGGGCAGGTAGCCGACATGCTGGCCCAGCTGTTGCCGGTCCCACTGGGCCAGCGCCGCGCCGTCCAGGCAAACCTTGCCCGCCGCCGGGCTGGCGGCGCCCACCAGCAGGCGCGCCAGGGTGGTCTTGCCGGAGCCGGACGCGCCGATCAAGCCCAGCGACTCGCCGGCCGCCAGCTCGAAGCCGATACCACTCAGGCACGGGCGCTCGGCGCCCGGCACCCGCCCGGCCAGTTGCTCGACCAGCACCTGCCCGCGCGGCGCCGGCAACGGCATGCCGGCAGCCAGCGGCGGATAGGCCTGCAGCAGCGCAGCGACCCGCGCATAGGCCTGGCGCGCGGCGCCCCACTGGCGCCACACCGCGATCAACTGGTCGATCGGCGCCAGCACCCGGGCCATGAGGATCGAGCCGGCAATCATCATGCCTGGGGTGATCAACTGCTCCAGCGCCAGCCAGGCGCCCAGCCCCAGTACCAGCGATTGCAACGCCAGGCGGACCACCTTGGACAGCGCCGTGACCGCGGCCATGCGTTCGCTGCCAAGGTTCTGCAAGGCCAGAAAGCCCTGTTGCACAAGGCTCCAGCGCTGCCGCACCACCCCAAGCATGCCCATGGCGGCGATCGCCTCGGCGTTGCGCAGGTTGCCCGCGGCCTGCTGCATGGCCTGCTGCGACAAGCGCCCGGCCTCGGCGAACGGGCCCTGGGTCAGGCGCTCGTTGAGCCAGGCCAACCCGGCCAGCAGCAGCGCGCCGACCAACGCCAGCAAGCCCAGCCAGGGGCTGAACAGGAAGATCACCAACAGGTAGAGCGGGAACCACGGCGCATCGAAGAAGGCGAACAGCGCCTGCCCGGTGGCGAACTGGCGCAGGCTGGTGAGGTCGGCCAGCGCCTGTTGCGCGCCGTCCCGATGCCCGGCCAGGCTCGCCTGGCTGGCGGCCTCGAACACCCGCGGCGCCAGGCGCAGGTCCAGGCGGGTGCCCAGGCGGATCACCACCTGGCTGCGCAGCCACTCCAGCGCGCCCATGAAGGCGAACAGGCCCAGCACCATCAGGCTGAGCATCAGCAGGGTCATCTCGTTGCCCGACGATAGCACCCGGTCGTAGACCTGCAGCATGTACAGCGCCGGCGCCAGCATCAGCAGGTTGATCACGGCGGTGAACAGGGCGACATTGCCCAGCCCGCCACGGCACGCCAGCAGGGCCTGGCGCAATTCGCCGGTGGCTTTGCGCGGTGTCTTCATCGAAGGCCTCGACAAGCGTGGCGAGCGCGCCATTGACCCGGCGGCGCTCGCCTCGCAGAATTCGCTGGCACCACGGCCTGGGCCCGACAAGACACGGGCCGTGGTGCGCTTTCAGCGGCCAATGGCGGAGCGATCTGCCATTGGCCTTTTTCATGCCTGGCTTCAGGCCGCCAGGGCCAGGTCCTCAGGCAGCGCCTGCACACCCACGGCCTCGGCCGAGGCAACGCTGGCGGCACCGCCACCCAGGGCCGCGGCAACCACGTCGAAGGTGTCGTTGGTCGACACCCCATAGCTGGCCAGCAGGTTGTCCAGCACCCCTTCCAGGGCCGAGGTGTTGCCCTGCATCAGGCCGTAGATCACGCTCTGCACTTCGTTGCCGGCACGGCCAGCGCCCTGCGCGGCATCCAGGTCCAGGCCATTGAAGCTGACCACGTAGTTGCCCAGGCTGAAGTCGCTGCCATTGCCGCCCCCCAGCACCTCGCCCAGCGAGACGTTGTCCAGCGAGCCCCACAGGTAGTGGTTGAGGTTGTCGCCCGGCGCCTTGGACGGGTCGAACACATAGTGCAGGCCGTTGGCGCTGTCGCTGTCGGCGACGAAGGCGTAGTCGGAGTTGTTGCGACCGTGGGTGGCGTACTGGTCGCCATCGAAGGTGCCGTTGCTGAAGCCGCCGGTGTTGCTGTAGCCATGGCCGGCGGTGACGAAGCCTGCGCTCCAGAACGCCAGGTAGTCGTCGATGGTCGAGCTGGCGAAGGCGGCATCGTAGTTGACAGTAATGCTCATGACGGTTCCTCGTTGTTGCACAGTGATGACGAAGGCGTGCTGCGTGCCTTCGCGTCGCCCGGAATGGGCAAACCCGGTTGGATCAGAAGCGGTACTCGAGCATGCCGCTCAAGGTGCGGCCACGGGCCAGCGACAGGTTGTTACCGTCGCCCATGGCCACGAAGTAGGCCTCGTCGGTGGCGTTTTCCAGCGACAGCGCCAGGTTCAGGCTGGGGGTCATCCAGTAGCTGGCGTACAGGTCGTAGACCGTGTATTGCGGCCATTGGGCCTGGTCGATCTGGTTATAGGTGTGGCTCTTGAGGTTCTCGCCGTTGCCCTCGCTGTAGCGCATGCGCATGCCCACATCCAGGGTGCGGTCGAGCAGGCGCATGCCCAGGGTCAGGGCGCCGCGGTCGGCCGGCATGTACGAGGCGTTGCCCATGATGTCGCCGCAACTGACGATGCTGTTGGTGTCGGCGGCGCCCTCGGCGCGGGACACGCGCACCGGCAACATGATGATGCGGCTGCCCACCCGCACCGGGCGCATGACGGTACCGGCGCTGACCAGGCGTTGCGCGCCGCCCATGTAGAACTGGTTGGAGCAGAACCTGTTGCTGCCGATCATGTGGGTGTAGCTGAGCTGGCCGTAGTAGGCGCCGGCATCGTAGTCCAGGCTGTATTCCACCCCGCGAAAGCGCGTGGTTTCCAGGTTGTTCTGGTAGGCCGAGCGGCCCATGGCGATGCCCGCCACGCTGCCGCCGGGCAGCGAGACGTTGGTGTCGAGGAACGAGAAGTTGTCGATGCGCGTGTCGAAGTAGGCGACCTTGGCGCCGAAGCGGTCGCCGTCGCGCAGCAGCGACTGCTTGAAGATGTTCACCCCCAGCTCCCAGTTGTGCGACTCCTCAGCCTTGAGGAACGGGTTGGGGTAGACCATCTCGGCGCTGCCGCCGGCATGCGGGCGGCCGCTCATGAACACTTCGGTCACCGCCGGTGGGCGCCAGCCACGGCCCCAGCGGGTGTAGAGCTGCAACCAGTCCGGCCCAGGCTTGAGCGCGACGCCGAAGGTCGGCGAAAAACGCCCCTCTTCGGTTTCCTCGTCGAAAAGCAGATGGGTCTGCCGGCGGGTCAGGCCCACCTCGGTGACGCCTTCGGGGTACATCCAGGTCGTGACCCCGGTCTTGCCGCTCAGGCGGTAACGGTCGTAGCGCAGGCCGGCATCCAGGGTGAGCCAGTCGTCATGCTCGTAGGTGAGGTTGCCGAACAGGCTGGCCATCACCCGCTTGCCCTTGGGGTTGGCGCCCTGCACGTAGGGCAGCGACTCCACTTCGTTGACCGCGGCGATGCGTTCGGTGCTGGGGCGGAAGCTGTCCTGGAACAGCTCGCTGCCGTAGTTGAAGCTCAGCGTATCGGCCTGGCCCAGGTGCCAGCGCGAGGTGTTCTGCAGCTGCAGGCCCCAGGTGTCGGTCTGGAAGCGGTCGGTGTAGGCCTCGACGCGGTTGCCGGTGCCGACGCTGGACAGGTTGTCGGCGTTCCAGCGGTCCTGGCGAGTGGTGACGAAGTACAGCTTGGCCTTGAAGTCGACCAGGTCGTTGTCCGGGGTGAAGCTGTAGTCCAGCGCGGCGTTCTTGGCGTTGATGTCGTTGCTGCCGGTGACCCGGTAGTAATAGCGGTTGGTGTTGCTGTCGTTGTAGGTCCAGGCGTCCTTGCTGTCGGTATCGGTCTCGAAGTAGCTGAACTGCAGGCGCTGGTCGTCGGCCAGGTTCAGGCCAAGCTTGAACAGTTGCGAGCGGGTGACGCTGTCCATTGCCCCCACTTCGCCGTGCAGCCAGCTCTTCCAGGCTTCGCGGTTCTCCAGCTTGCCGCGGATCTGCGTGCCGAGGTTGTCGGCGTTCTGCGTGCCGCTGCGGTAGTTGCCAAAATGTCGCTCGCTGTGGCCGAGCAGGATGTCGCCGGCCTGGTTGCCCACGGCGAACAGCGCACTGCCATTGAAATAGGTGCCGTTGCCCAGCTCACCGATGCCGTGGCCGGCACGCAGGCGGCCGCCGAGCTCCTTGTCCGGGCCGAGCAGGTCGCGGGCCTCGACCGTGTTGAAGCTGGCGATGCCGCCGATCACCCCGGCGCCGCCCATGCCGGCCGAGGTGCCCTTGTCGATCTCCACGCCCTGGATGAACTCCGGGTCGATGAACATCACGCCGTTGCGCTGCTGGTGGCCGTTGACGTTGAAGTTCTGGCGCATGCCGTCGATGTTCATGTTGACCCGGCCATAGTCCTGCACGCCGCGGATGTTCACCGACAGCCCGGGGTCGCGCTGGTTGACGGCGGTGTACACACCCGCCGTCTGCTCGAGCAGGTCGGCGGCATGGCGCGGCGCGCGCTGCTCGATCTGCTCGCGGGTGATCACGCTGACCGAACGGGGCGCCTGGTACACCCAGTCGCCATCGCGCTGCGAGTCGACATGGGTGGTGTCCAGCTCCAGCGCCGCGTCGGCGTCGGTGACGCGCTCAAGGCCAACCTGGCCGGCGGCACTGAAGTGATAGCGCACCGGCGTGCCACGCAACAGCTGGCGCAGGCCGTCCTCGATCGGATGGCTGCCCTGCAGCCCGGCGCTGCGCAGCCCCGCCAGCTTGCGGCTGTCGAAGAACACCTGCACCCCGGATTGTTCGGCATAGGCCAGCACCGCGCGGTCGAGCGCCTGGGCCGGGATATCGAAGCGGATCAGTTGCCGGCTGCTGCCCTGCGGCTCGGCGGCCTGGGCCATGCCGCTCGCCATCGGCAAGGCGCAGCTGCCCAGCGCCAAGCTACCGGCCAGGGCGAGGTGCCCCAAGGGGCGCAAAGGTTGTTGTCGTGGCGTGCTCACTGCGATTGCTCGTCCGTTGTTGGCGTTTTCTAATAATGAAAATCAATCTCAACAATCAGACGAGCAACGCGGATAAAGTCAGTAAGCGAAAACCAAAGTTTTTTTGCCCAGGCGCTTTTTCAGTAGAGCAACGCCAGCCCCGCAAGCTCGACCAGGCTGGCCTGCAGCTCATTGCCGAGGACCGCGGGCACGCTGTCCAGGTGGTCCAGGCGGAACACCCCACTGACCTGGCGCTGCGCCAGTTGCGCGCTGGCCACCACGATCCGCCCGCGGCGGTATTGGTTGAGCCGGGCCACCACCTCGCCCAGCGGCTGGCGCTCGAACACCAGCACGCCGCGCTGCCAGTCGGTGGCCCGGCGCAGGTCGTGCTGCGGCCAGGGCCGCAGCCCCAAGCGCTGGTCGTAGCGCAGGCTGTCGCCCTCCTCCAGCACCTGGCTGGCCCGGCCTTGCTGCGGCGCTGATTGCAGCTCGACCGCGACACGGTGCTCGAGCATGCCGACCCAGCCGCCCTCGCCCGCCGCCCCGACCACGAAACGGGTGCCCAGGGCGCGGCTGGTGGCGCCGGCGTACTCGACCACGAACGGCCGGGTTTCCTGCGCCGTGACCGGCGCGGCGCTGAACACCGCCTCGCCGGCCAACAGCCGCACCCGGCGTTCCTGGTCGGTGAAGGCCAGCTCGATGGCGCTGTGGCTGTCCAGGTCGACCTGGCTGCCATCGGCCAAGGTCACCTGGCGCACTTCCCCGCCGCCGGTGCTGTAGTCGGCGCGCAAGCCCTGCCAGGCCTGGGGCGCCCAGTGCAGCGTCAGTACCGCCAGCAACAGCGCGGCGGCGCTGGCCAAGCCTTGGCGCAGGCGCGGGCGACGGCGCCTGCCCAGGGCACGGGCGGGGGGCGCGAGCGCCAAGGACGGCGCGGCGCCAGGCAAGCCCGCCAGCTGCCCGAGGTCGGCCCAGGTCGCCTGGGCCAACCCATAGGCCCGAGCATGGCGTGGATCACTGCCGCACCACTGCGCCAAGGCCTGCTGCTGCGCCGGGCTCAAGGGGCCGGCGCACTCCCGCACCACCCACTCGGCGGCCTGCTCGCGGATGGCTTGCTCGTTCTGGCTGCTCACAGGGGTCTCTCGCGATCTGGTTATGTCTGGGCTGACGTCTGAGGCGGCATTTGTCAGTAAACCGTTGGTCATTCGGTTTCCTGCAGGCACTGCATCACATAGGCCAGGGCCTTGGCCAGGTGCTTTTGCACGGAACTGTCGGAGATCCCCAGGTGACGCGCGACCTCGGCGTGGGTCATGCCCTCCAGGCGGTTGAGCCGGAAGACCTGGCGGGTACGCTCGGGCAACTCGCCAAGGATCGCCTGCAAGCGCCGCAGGTGCTGCTCGCGGGCGGCCTGTTCGTCGAGCCCGGGGCGCTCCTCGACGATGCCCTCCAGGGCTTCGTGGGGCACCAGGTCGGTCTTGCGCCGCTGCTGCTGGCGCACGTGGTCCACCATCAGGTTGTGCGCGGTGCGATACAGGTAGGCCTGGGCGTTGTCGATCGGGTCGACCCGCTGCTGCTCGGCCAGGCGCAGGAAGCTGTCCTGCACCAGGTCGGCGGCCAGCTGCGGGTCGCGCACCTTGCGCGAGAGCAGGCCCTGAAGGTTTTTCGCGTGCTTGAGAAACAGCCGCTTGAGGTCTAACTCCGCCACACGCACTCCATGGGGTGGTCGCAAGGTGGCGGTATGCTACTTGTTGTTGAGAATCAGTTGCAAGAAACCAAGTTATTCGAACAAGGCATCCAGCGCCTGCTCCAGGCGGGTCACGGCGATCACCTGCAAGCCGGCGGGCGACTCCTTGGGCGCGTTGCCCTTGGGCACGATGGCGCGCTTGAAGCCGTGCTTGGCAGCCTCCTTCAGCCGCTCCTGGCCGCTGGGCACCGGGCGTACCTCGCCCGACAGGCCGATCTCGCCGAACACCAGCAGGCCATGGGCCAGCGGGCGGTTGCGCAGGCTCGACATCACCGCCGCCAGCAGCGCCAGGTCTGAGGCGGTTTCCAGCACCTTGACCCCGCCGACCACGTTGAGGAACACGTCCTGGTCGTGGGTCGGGATGCCGCCGTGGCGGTGCAGCACCGCCAGCAACATGGCCAGGCGGTTCTGGTCCAGGCCCAGGGTGACCCGTCGCGGGTTGGCCAGGTGGCTGTCGTCGACCAGCGCCTGGACCTCCACCAGCATCGGCCGGGTGCCTTCCCAGGTGGCCATGACCACGCTGCCGGGCACTTCTTCCTGGGTGCGGTTGAGGAAGATCGCCGAGGGGTTGGAAACCTCCTTCAGGCCACGGTCGGTCATGCCGAACACGCCCAGTTCGTTGACCGCGCCGAAGCGGTTCTTCACCGCCCGCAGCAGGCGCAGGCGGCCATCGGACTCACCCTCGAAATACAGCACGGTGTCGACCATGTGCTCGAGCACCCGCGGGCCGGCCAGCGAGCCTTCCTTGGTGACATGGCCGACCAGGAAGATCGCTGTGCCGCTCTGCTTGGCGTAGCGCACCAGCAGCGCGGTGCTCTCGCGCACCTGGGCCACCCCGCCCGGCGCCGATTGCAGTTGCTCGGTGAAGATGGTCTGGATCGAGTCGATCACCATCACCCGCGGTTTTTCCTGGCGGGCGGTGGCGATGATGGTCTCGATGCAGGTTTCGGTCATGACCTTGAGCTGGTCCTGGGGCAGGCCCAGGCGGCGCGAGCGCATGGCCACCTGCTGCTGCGATTCCTCGCCGGTGACGTACAGCGCCGGCATGTGCACGGCGATGTTGCACAGGGTCTGCAGCAGGATGGTCGACTTGCCGATGCCGGGATCGCCGCCGATCAGCACCACCGAGCCATCCACCAGGCCGCCGCCGAGCACGCGGTCGAGCTCGGTGCTGCTGGTGGTGAAGCGCGGGATCTCCTCGACGCTGACCTCGGCCAGGGTCTTGATCTGCGCCTGCTGCCCGGTCCAGCCGGCCCGCCCGCTGGGCGCCGCGGCGCCGCCGCTTTCGATCATGGTCTCGACCAGGGTGTTCCAGGCCCCGCACTCGCCGCACTGGCCAGCCCATTTGGGGAAGGTCGCGCCACACTCGGTGCAGCCATACAAACGCTTGGCCTTGGCCATGGGCGGGGTCTCCTGGAAAAAACCGCCATGATAGCCGAACGCGGACGTGTCCCGGAGCCGTTGCCGAGCGACAAAACTATTCGTTCTAAGTGCAGTCTGTTGCTGCGAACGTCACGCATGAAGCGTTTTAGTGGCTTACACTGCGTTTACCTCTCCATTCGTAACAAAGGAATACAGCATGGGCATGCTCAGTGAATTCAAGGCCTTCGCGGTCAAGGGAAATGTCGTCGACATGGCGGTGGGTATCATCATCGGCGCGGCCTTCGGCAAGATCGTCTCGTCGTTCGTCGGCGACGTGATCATGCCGCCGATCGGCATGCTCATCGGCGGGGTCGACTTCAGCGACCTGGCCATCACCCTCAAGGCCGCCGAGGGCGATGTGCCGGCGGTGGTCCTGGCCTATGGCAAGTTCATCCAGACCATCCTCGACTTCATCATCGTCGCCTTCGCCATCTTCATGGGCGTGAAGGCGATCAACCGCCTCAAGCGCGAAGAGGCCGTGGCCCCGAGTGCGCCGCCGGTGCCGAGCGCCGAAGAAACCCTGCTGACGGAAATTCGCGACCTGCTCAAGGCGCAGAATCGCCAGCCCTGAGGCGCAGGCAGCGGCCACACAGCACAAAGGCGACCCGAGGGTCGCCTTTGTCGTCAAGCACGAGCGAAATCGTTACTTCTTTTTACGCACATACAGGACCAGATTGTGGTCCACCAGCTCGAAGCCGTGTTCGGCCACGATCTCCTTCTGGCGCCGCTCGATCTCGGCATCCATGAATTCGATGACTTCGCTGGTATCCACGTTGACCATGTGGTCGTGGTGGCCACCGTCCGCCAATTCGAATACCGCGTGGCCGCCGTCGAAGTTGTGGCGAACCACCAGACCCGCCGCTTCGAACTGGGTCAGGACGCGATACACGGTTGCCAGACCGACGTCTTCGCCAGCCTCCATCAGTGCCTTGTAGACATCCTCGGCACTCATGTGACGCTGCTCGGTGGAGTCGAGCATCTGAAGAATCTTGACCCGAGGCAGGGTTACCTTCAGGCCCGCTTTGCGCAATTCGCTATTTTCAACCATGGTCAGCTTTCTCGCCGATGCTGCTTCGCAGCTTCTCTTAATACGGGTATGATCGGGGTTTACGTTGTCCAGCCAAGATAGTGGAAGTCGCCCACCGATGCAAAACACCAAGCTCTTGCTAACCAGCCTCACCCTCGTGGGACTGCTCGCACTCGCCGGTTGCTCGTTTCCCGGGGTTTACAAAATCGACATCCAGCAGGGCAATGTCGTCACGCAGGACATGATAGACCAATTGCGCCCGGGAATGACCCGCCGGCAAGTAAGGTTTATCATGGGCAACCCACTGCTGCAGGACACCTTCCACACCAATCGCTGGGACTACCTGTACAGCCTGCAGCCAGGCGGCGGCGAGCGTCAGCAGGAACGCATGAGCGTGTTCTTCAACGACAGCGACCAACTGGTCAACCTGTCCGGCGACTTCATGCCGGGCGTCAGCCGCGACCAGGAAATCCTCGGTGGCAGCAGCGACACCACCGTCAGCCCGAACCAGCAGCCGAGCCAGGAAAAACCGGCCAAGGCAGGTTCGCTGGAAGATACCCTGCAAAAAGAAATCGACAACGTCGAGACCACCCCGGTGCCGACCCCAGCACCGCTGGAAACCGCCCCGCAGTAAAGGCGGCGCGACGAAAAAGCCCGGACCAGGTCCGGGCTTTTTATTGCCTGCAACAAGCGTCAGCCTTCGCGCGCGCCCCTGGCCTTGGCCGCGCGCCGCTTGCGCGCCTCCAGCGGGTCGACCAGCAAGGGCCGATAGACCTCCAGCCGCTCCCCCGCCTGTACCTGGCGTACCGCCGGATCACTGACCTGCTTGCCAAAGATCCCCACCGGGCAATGCGTCAGGTCCAGCCCCGGCACCTGTTCGGCCAGGCCCGACAGACGCAGCGCTGCGCTCACCGAGGTCCCCGCCGGCACTTCGCAGGCCAGCAGCCACTGGTGCTCGGCCGTGGCATAGACCACCTCGATGGCGATGGCCGCCTCAGCCATAGAGCTGCTTGGCGCGCTGGCAGAAAGCATCGACCATGGTGTTGGCCGCCTGGTTGAACAGCGGCCCCAGGGTCGCGCGCACCAGCGCGCCGGCGTAGTCGAACGACAGGTCCAGGCTGATCTTGCAGGCTTTCTCGCCCAATGGCTTGAACACCCACAGCCCGTGCAGCTGGGTGAAAGGCCCCTCTTCGAGGTTCATCTCGATCGACTGCCCCGGCACCAGCACGTTGCGCGTGACGAACTGCTGGCTCATGCCACCCTTGGCCACCTCGAGCTTCGCGCGCATGTGGGTGTCGCTGGCCTCGATCACCGTCGAGGCCGAACACCAGGGCAGGAAGTCCGGGTAGCCGGCCACATCGTTGACCAGGTCGTAGAGCGCCTGGGCAGGGTATGGCAGCAGGGCGGAGCGTTGAATATGGGTAGTCATCCAGGCGTCACTTCCAAACGGGGCGGCGGCGCACGACAGCGCCGTGAAAAACCGTTCCGCGCGGCGGAACGAGGCCTGTATTGTCCGGGATTCACCGAACAGGCTCAAGCGCACCTAAACCCCATAGCCGAGCACGCACTGACTGCCTATAATGCCGCCCCTATGGCTAAGCAAAAGAAACATCCGACCGGGACCATCGCGCAGAACAAGAAGGCGCGACACGATTACTTCATCGAACACAAGTTCGAGGCCGGGCTGGTCCTGTCCGGCTGGGAAGTAAAGAGCCTGCGGGCCGGCAAGGCGCACCTGACCGACAGCTACGTGCTGCTCAAGGATGGCGAAGCCTGGCTGTTCGGCAGCCACATCACCCCGCTGACCACCGCCAGCACCCACGTCATCGCCGACCCGATCCGCACCCGCAAGCTGCTGCTGAACAAGCGCGAGCTCGAGCGCCTGGAAGCGGCCGTGGCGCAGAAGGGCTACACCTGCGTGGCGATGTCGCTGTACTGGAGCAAGCACCTGATCAAGTGCGAAATCGCGCTGGGCAAGGGCAAGAAGGAGTTCGACAAGCGCGACACCGTGCGCGAGCGCGACTCCAACCGCGAGCTGCAGCGCACCATGCGCAACAAGGGCAAGGAAGAGTAACGCCCAGCTTGCCTGGTCCACCCGCTGGGCCTCCTGCTGCGCTTCCTGCAGTGCATGCCGCCGGCCTGACGCCCCACGCATCCCTTGTAGGAGCGGCCTTGTGTCGCGAAAGGGCCGCAAAGCGGCCCCGACGATCTTGAGTGGTGCAAAGATCCCGAGGCCGCTGCGCGCCCTTTCGCGACAAGGCCGCTCCTACACAAAGCAGCGCACGCCGCAGCAAGCGAGTGTCAACGCCCGCTGCGCCTCCTGCTGCGCTTCCTGCAGTGCATGCCGCCGGCCTGACGCCCCACGCATCCATGCCGCAAAGCGGCCCGACGATCTTGAGTGGTGCAAAGATCCCGAGGCCGCTGCGCGCCCTTTTCGCGACACAAGGCCGCTCCTACACAAAGCAGCGCACGCCGCAGCAAGCGAGTGTCAGCGCCCGTGCCGCCCGCTGGGCCTCCTGCTGCGCTTCCTGCAGTGCATGCCGCCGGCCTGACGCCCCACGCATCCCTTGTAGGAGCGGCCTTGTGTCGCGAAAGGGCCGCAAAGCGGCCCCGACGCTCTTGAGTGGCGCAAAGATCCCGAGGCCGCTGCGCGCCCTTTTCGCGACACAAGGCCGCGCCTACACAAAGCAGCGCAGGCCGCCGCAAGCGAGCGTCAGCGCCCGCTGCGCCAGTCCGCCCGCTGGGCCTCTTGCTGCGCTTCCTGCAGTGCATGCCGCCGGCCTGACGTCCCACGCATTTTCGCGACACAAGGGCAAAGCGCCCCGACGATCTTGAGTGGTGCAAAGATCCCGAGGCCGCTGCGCGCCCTTTTCGCGACACAAGGCCGCTCCTACACAAAGCAGCGCACGCCGCAGCAAGCGAGTGTCAGCGCCCGTGCCGCCCGCTGGGCCTCCTGCTGCGCTTCCTGCAGTGCATGCCGCCGGCCTGACGCCCCACGCATCCCTTGTAGGAGCGGCCTTGTGTCGCGAAAGGGCCGCAAAGCGGCCCCGACGCTCTTGAGTGGTACAAAGATCCCGAGGCCGCTGCGCGCCCTTTTCGCGACACAAGGCCGCGCCTACACAAAGCAGCGCAGGCCGCCGCAAGCGAGCGTCAGCGCCCGCTGCGCCGCTCCGCCCGTGCCACCCGCTGGGCCTCTTGCTGCGCCTCCTGCAGCACCTCCTGCACGTAAAGGATGTGTCGGCTCGACACCTCCCGCGCATCGTCCGCCCGCCCCTGGACAATCGCCAGGTACAACTCGCGATGCTGGCTGATCAGCATGTCGCGGGTCTCGCTGCGCTGCTGGTACATGCCGCCGATATTGGTCACCACGTTGCGCTTGAGCAGGTCGAACAACCCGCGGATGGTGTGCAGCAACACCGCGTTGTGGCTGGCCTCGGCAATGGCCAGGTGGAAGCGCGCATCGGCCGCGCCCTCCTCTGCCCGGCTGACTTCGTCGACCCGGTTGTAGCAATCCTGCAGCGCGTCGAACGCGGCCTTCAAACGCTGGCGATCGGGCTCGGTGGCGCGCTGCGCGGCGTAATAGGCGCAGGACGCCTCCAGGGTATGACGAAACTCCAGCAGGTCACGCTGCGCCTCGGGGCTGCCTTCGAGCAGCTTGAGCAGCGGGTCGCTGAAGGTCGAGCCCAGCGACTCGGCCACATAGTTGCCACCACCCTGGCGGCTGACCAGCAACCCCTTGGCCACCAGCTTCTGGATCGCCTCGCGCAACGACGGGCGGGACACGCCGAACTGCTCGGCCAGGGCACGCTCGGCCGGCAGGCGCTGGCCTGAGGTGAGGGTGCCCTCGAGAATCATCCCTTCCAACCGATCGACGATGTCGTCGGACAGGCGCCGCTGGCGGACCTGATCAAAAACCATCACATGCTCTCCACGAACCCCGGGGTGCAGATCCGGGGGCCGCCTATTCTGCGCCTATCGCGCCCAGGCCGACACCCACCAGATGGCGATTTTCAGCACCGCACAGAGGCCCACTCATCGGTATCCGCGCAAAGTTTTCCCCAGGACAAATTGACACACCCGCAATGGCGCTCTTAACCTAGCGACCAGCCATTGTAAATTGGTCTTACCAATTATCCAATGCCAGTGCCTGACCAACAACAATTAGGGGCCACCCCATATGCAAACCTGGCAACAACTCTATAGCCCGCTTGGTAGTCTTGGCCTGTCCGCACTGGCGGCGGTCATCCCCATCGTGTTCTTCTTCCTCGCCCTCGCCGTGTTCCGCCTCAAAGGCCACGTCGCCGGCAGCATCACCCTGGCGCTGTCGATCCTGGTGGCCATCTTCGCCTTCCAGATGCCGGTCGACATGGCCCTGGCCGCCGCCGGCTACGGCTTCCTCTACGGCCTGTGGCCAATTGCCTGGATCATCGTCGCCGCGGTGTTCCTCTACAAACTCACGGTCAAGAGCGGCCAGTTCGAAGTGATCCGCAGCTCGGTGCTGTCGATCACCGACGACCAGCGCCTGCAAGTGCTGCTGATCGGCTTCTGCTTCGGTGCCTTCCTCGAAGGCGCGGCCGGCTTCGGCGCCCCAGTGGCCATCACCGCCGCGCTGCTGGTGGGCCTGGGCTTCAACCCGCTGTACGCCGCCGGCCTGTGCCTGATCGCCAACACCGCGCCGGTGGCCTTCGGCGCCCTGGGCATCCCGATCATCGTCGCCGGGCAAGTCACCGGCATCGACGCCTTCCACATCGGCGCCATGACCGGCCGCCAGCTGCCGCTGCTGTCGCTGTTCGTGCCGTTCTGGCTGGTGTTCATGATGGATGGCCTGCGCGGCGTGAAAGAAACCTGGCCCGCCGCCCTGGTGGCCGGCCTGAGCTTCGCCGTGACCCAGTACTTCACCTCCAACTTCATCGGCCCGGAACTGCCGGACATCACCTCGGCCCTGGCCAGCCTGATCGCCCTGACCCTGTTCCTGAAAGTCTGGCAGCCCAAGCGTGCGTTCAGCCAGGCCCAGGGCAGCGTCGGCGCCGCGGTGGTGCAAGCGAGCGGCAGCCAGCCTTCGCCGTACAGCTTCGGCGAGATCTTCAAGGCCTGGTCGCCGTTCCTGATCCTCACCGTGCTGGTGACCATCTGGACCCTCAAGCCATTCAAGGCGGCCTTCGCCCCAGGCGGGGCGATGTACAACTTGGTGTTCAACTTCGCCATCCCGCACCTCGACCAACTGGTGATCAAGACCGCGCCGATCGTCACCGCGCCAACCGCCATGCCGGCGGTGTTCAAGCTCGACCCGATCTCCGCCACCGGCACCGCGATCTTCCTCTCGGCGCTGATCTCCATGGCGGTGCTCAAGATCAATTTCAAAACTGGTCTGACCACTTTGAAAGAGACGTTCTGGGAACTGCGCTGGCCGATCCTGTCGATCGGCATGGTGCTGGCCTTCGCCTTCGTCACCAACTACTCGGGCATGTCCTCGACCATGGCCCTGGTGCTGGCCGGCACCGGTGCGGCGTTCCCGTTCTTCTCGCCGTTCCTGGGCTGGCTGGGCGTGTTCCTGACCGGCTCGGACACCTCGTCCAACGCCCTGTTCAGCTCGCTGCAGGCCACCACCGCGCACCAGATCGGGGTCAACGACACCCTGCTGGTGGCGGCCAACACCAGCGGCGGCGTGACCGGCAAGATGATCTCGCCGCAGTCGATCGCCGTGGCCTGCGCCGCCACCGGCCTGGTGGGCAAGGAATCCGACCTGTTCCGTTTCACCGTCAAGCACAGCCTGTTCTTCGCCACCATCGTTGGCCTGATCACCCTGGTTCAGGCCTACTGGCTCACCGGCATGCTGGTTCATCACTAAAGTGAAAGGGCCCGGGCGCGAGCAGCGCCCGGGATCGTCCTTCAACCCACGCTGCGAGAATCCATGATCATTTCCGCCTCCACCGACTATCGCGCCGCGGCCCAACGCAAGCTGCCTCCGTTCCTGTTCCACTACGCCGACGGCGGCGCCTACGCCGAGCACACCCTGCGCCACAACGTCTCGGACCTGGCCAGCATCGCCCTGCGCCAGCGGGTGCTGAAGAACATGTCCGAGCTCAGCCTCCAGACCCAGCTGTTCGACGAGACCCTGAGCATGCCCGTGGCCCTGGCCCCGGTCGGCCTCACCGGCATGTACGCCCGCCGCGGCGAGGTGCAGGCGGCGCGCGCGGCGGCGGCCCATGGCATTCCGTTCACCATGTCCACCGTGTCGGTCTGCCCGATCGAAGAAGTGGCCCCGGCCATCGACCGGCCGATGTGGTTCCAGCTCTATGTGCTGAAAGACCGCGGCTTCATGCGCAACGCCCTGGAGCGGGCCAAGGCCGCCGGGGTGAAGACCCTGGTATTCACCGTCGACATGCCGGTGCCCGGCGCCCGCTACCGCGACGCCCACTCGGGCATGAGCGGCCCGAACGCGCCGCTGCGCCGCGTGTGGCAAGCCATGACCCACCCGCAATGGGCCCTGGACGTCGGCCTGCTCGGCCGCCCCCATGACCTGGGCAACATCTCCAAGTACCGCGGCAACCCCACCGGCCTGGCCGACTACATCGGCTGGCTGGGCAACAACTTCGACCCGTCCATCTCCTGGAAGGACCTGGAGTGGATTCGCGAATTCTGGGACGGCCCGATGATCATCAAGGGCATCCTCGACCCCGAGGACGCCCGCGACGCGGTCAAGTTCGGCGCCGACGGCATCGTCGTCTCCAACCACGGCGGCCGTCAGCTCGACGGCGTGCTGTCCAGCGCCCGCGCGCTGCCGGCGATTGCCGATGCGGTGAAGGGCGAGATCAAGATCCTCGCCGACTCCGGCATCCGCAACGGCCTCGACGTGGTGCGCATGGTCGCCCTGGGCGCCGACACGGTGCTGATCGGCCGCGCCTTCCTCTATGCCCTGGCAACCCATGGCGAGGCCGGGGTGAAGAACCTGCTCGAACTGTTCGAGAAAGAAATGCGTGTGGCCATGGTGCTGACCGGCGCCAAGTCGATCAGTGAGATCAGCCGCGACTCGCTGGTCCGCGAACTGGGCGCCTGAGCGCCCGCCCCCGATACCGCCTGATTGCCCGGGGCACGCCGCGCGCCAGACGCCGCGGCCCCACGAGGAGACTGCATGAGCCTGCCCGCCGCGTTCCTGCGTGATGCCGAGCGCTTGATCCCCGCCGAACGCCGCTTCGACGACCCCACCTCGACCCTGGCCTTCGGCACCGACGCCAGCTTCTACCGGTTGATTCCCAAGCTGGTGGTGCGCGTCGAGTCCGAGGACGAAGTGGTCGAACTGCTCAAGCTGGCCCAGCGCGATCGCGTGCCGGTGACCTTCCGCGCCGCCGGCACCAGCCTGTCCGGCCAGGCCATCAGCGACTCGGTGCTGATCGTGCTCGGCGATAGCTGGGGCGGTAAGGAAATCCGCCGCCAGGGCCAGCAGATCCGCCTGCAGCCCGGGGTGATCGGCGCCCAGGCCAACGCCTGGCTGGCCCCGTACGGGCGCAAGATCGGCCCAGACCCGGCCTCGATCAACGCCTGCAAGATCGGCGGCATCGTCGCCAACAACGCCAGCGGCATGTGCTGCGGCACCGCGCAGAACACCTACCACACCCTGGCCGGCCTGCGCCTGGTGCTGGCCGACGGCACCCGCCTGGACAGCGAAGACCCAGCCAGCGTCGCCGCCTTCGAAACCACCCACGCCGAGTTGCTCGCATCCCTCGCCCGCCTGGGCCGGGAAACCCGCGCCAACAGCGACCTTGCCGAGCGCATCCGGCACAAGTACCGGCTGAAGAACACCACCGGCCTGTCGCTCAACGCCCTGGTGGACTACGACCAGCCGCTGGACATCCTCCAGCACCTGCTGGTCGGTTCCGAAGGCACCCTGGGTTTCATCAGCGCGGTCACCTACGACACCGTGCCCGACCACCCGCACAAGGCCAGCGCGCTGCTGGTGTTCCCCAGCGTCGAGAGCTGCTGCCGCGCCGTGACCGTGCTCAAGCGCCAGCCGGTGTCGGCGGTGGAACTGCTCGACCGCCGCAGCCTGCGCTCGGTGCAGGCCATGCCGGGCATGCCCGGCTGGGTCAAGGACCTGTCGGCCAACGCCTGCGCCCTGCTGATCGAGTGCCGCGCCGCCAGCCAGAGCCTGCTGCACGAACAGCTCGAGCAGGTGATGGCCGCGATCGGCGACTACCCGCTCGAGCAGCAGGTCGCGTTCAGCGAAGACCCGGCGGTGTACAACCAGCTGTGGAAAATCCGCAAGGACACCTTCCCCGCCGTCGGCGCCGTGCGCCAGACCGGCACCACGGTGATCATCGAGGACGTCACCTTCCCCATCGAGCAACTGGCCGAAGGCGTCAACCGCCTGCTCCAGCTGTTCGACAAACACCACTACGACGAGGCGATCATTTTCGGCCACGCGCTGGAAGGCAACCTGCACTTCGTCTTCACCCAGGGCTTCAACAGTGCCGAGGAAGTGGCCCGCTACCAGGCCTTCATGGACGACGTCGCGCAACTGGTGGCGGTGGAGTTCGGCGGCTCGCTCAAGGCCGAGCACGGCACCGGGCGCAACATGGCGCCGTTCGTGGAGCTGGAGTGGGGCCACGATGCCTACCAGCTGATGTGGCAGCTCAAGCGCCTGCTCGACCCCAACGGCATCCTCAACCCCGACGTGGTGCTGAGCGAAGATCCCGACATCCACCTGAAAAACCTCAAGCCGCTGCCCGCCGCCGACGAGATCGTCGACAAGTGCATCGAGTGCGGTTTCTGCGAACCGGTGTGCCCATCCAAGGGCCTGACCCTCAGCCCACGCCAGCGCATCGTCATGTGGCGCGACATCCAGGCCAAGCAACGCGCTGGCCTGGACACCCGCGAACTGCTGCAAACCTACCAGTACCAAGGCATCGACACCTGCGCCGCCACCGGCCTGTGCGCCCAGCGCTGCCCGGTGGGCATCAACACCGGCGAGTTGGTGAAGAAGCTGCGCGCCCAGGCCGCCGACCACGCCAAGGCCGCCGACTGGCTGGCCGAGCATTTCCACGCCACCCTGCGCGGCGCGCGCTTCACCCTCAGCGCCGCCAACACCGCCCGCAAGCTGCTCGGCGCGCCACGCCTTGGGCGCCTCAGTGCAACACTGAGCAAGGCCAGCAAAGGCCGCCTGCCCCAGTGGACCCCGGCCATGCCCCAGCCGTTGCGCCCCCTGGACTTCGGCCCCGCGAGCAACGACGCCCGGCCCCGCGTGGTCTACCTCGCCGCCTGTGTTTCCCGCGTGATGGGCCCCGCCTATGCCGACCGCGAGCAGAGCTCGCTGCTCGACAAGACCCGCGCCCTGCTGGAAAAAGCCGGCTACCAGGTGGTGTTCCCCGACAACGCCGACAGCCTGTGCTGCGGCCAGCCGTTCGCCTCCAAGGGCTACCCCGAGCAAGCCGAGCACAAGCGCCAGGAGCTGATCACCGCGCTGCTGCACGCCAGCCGCGGTGGCCTCGACCCGATCTACTGCGACACCAGCCCCTGCACCCTGCGCCTGGTGCAGGACCTGGGCGAAACCCGGCTGGACCTGTACGACCCGGTGCGCTTCATCCGCACCCACCTGCTGGACAAGCTGGAGTTCACCCCCCAGGACGCCCCGGTGGCCGTGCACGTGACCTGCAGCACCCAGCACCTGGGCGAAAGCCAGGCGCTGATCGACCTGGCGCGGCGCTGCAGCAAGCAGGTGGTGATCCCCGAAGGCATCCACTGCTGCGGTTTTGCCGGCGACAAGGGCTTCACCACGCCCGAGCTCAACGCCCACTCGCTGCGCACGCTCAAGGACGCGGTGCAGTATTGCGAGGAAGGGATCTCCACCAGCCGCACCTGCGAGATCGGGCTGTCGAGCCACAGCGGCATCGACTACCACGGGCTGGTGTACCTGGTGGACCGGGTGACCCGAGCGCGCAAGGCCTGACCTTGCGCCAACCGCTTCGCCAGCAAAGCTGGCTCCTGCCTGATCGCGCCAGGCTGTAGGAGCCGGCTTGCCGGCGAACCACCTCCAGACCTTTCTTACCAGTCATTCAGCCCCGGCTGAATAGCCGCGCGCCCCCTCCAGTGGCATCGTTCCATGCCTCGGCTCCTGGCTCCCCAGGGCCCCGCGAGGGAAGCGCGCATGCCCGTCGACAAGAGCTATCAAGTCATTACCCCGCACGGCGTTGTCTTCGACGTGAACGCGTTGGTGATTGCGCCCGAGCAATGCTGTCACCTGCGTACCCTGAGCTTGCCGTTCGTGCACCAGGGGCATTATCAGGTCGTCGAAAAAGTGGCGCAGCTGTACGACAGGATGCTGCCCGGCAAACTGCCGTGCCATATGCGGGTCGCCGTGGCGCGGCCACTCAGTCGTTTGCAGGGGGATCGGTTGAATGAGCAGCGCCACGACATCTTGAATCTGCTGGGTGCCTCAGTCAGTCAAGCGGTAACGACCCTTGTCGGTGGCCCGGCAGGGTTTGCCGCCGGATTGGTTGCCGGAGGCGCAGCCGGCACCACGACTAGCCAGTTGGCCAAAAGCAGGCTTCCCACGTTTCATGCCGGTGATGTGCTGGTTTCCCTATATGCCCGAGTTAATGGCGGCATAGGCCCACAAACGTCCTCCATGCTCCTCATAATCTGACCAGGCACGCCATGACGACACTCTACTTCCTCACTTGCTTGATGATCACGGGCGTCTTGCTCGACTGGGCCTTCAAATCAAGAACCATCAGATGCGTGCTTTATGTCGTGCTCACCGCGACAGGCATTACCACCTGTACTCAACTGCGCGAACAACAGGTGTGGCATCTCGATGGCGGCGACTGGGGAACACTGTTGGCGCTCGTAGGCTACCGACTGCTTTTCAAGCGATCGCGCTATTTTCGCGAAGATGATGAGTAACAACGTCCAAGGCACAAACGGGGCGGGCGTGCCCCGCGCGATACAGCCCTCGCATCGCCCCGACACCAGCGCCTCACACCGGAGCCCTCTCACGCCGATTGAACCCTTGCCCACTGTCGACCGTCCACCGTTCAGGCCCACCCTCCAGAGGCCTGCACAAGGAGATTCCCATGAAAGGCACTGCGCTATCCGCCCTGTTCGCGGCCGCGACCCTGCTGGCCTCGCCTGTGTTCGCCGCCGACGACCTGTGCGCCATCAACCTGCAGAAGATCGACGACAGCATGGCCACCGTCGGCGCCACCTCCGAAGGCCTGGACAAGGCCATCACCGAGCACGTCGACAAAGCCAAGGCCGCCCAGGCCGCCGGTGACAACAAGGAGTGCATCGCCATCACCAGCAAGGTGCTCGAACGCCTGGAAAAAACCGAGAAAGGCAGCGGCTCGGCCGGTGGCAGCGGCAGCTGATGCAGCGCCGGGCGGCCCGCCTGTCGACGCCGCCCGCGCAAAGGCGTATACTCCACCTCGCATCCTGTAAAAGGGACGCCAGCTAGAGCTGAGTGTGGGGCCGATTAGGATTCGACGCCGGTAGCGAAACTCTAGGTGCATGCCGAGTTGGTAACAGAACTCGTAAATCCACTGTTGCAACTTTCTATAGTTGCCAATGACGAAAACTACGAGGGCTACGCTCTCGCTGCGTAAGCAGCTGAGCCCGCTCTCCTGGTAGCTTCGGCTCCAGCAATCATCAGGGGATGCCTGTAAACCCGAAATGATTGTCATACAGAACAGGATCGTCGTGCAGCACGTTGGGGGCGAAGCGACTAAAACTTACCCAACTCGTCCAAAGCACCCTGCCCGTCGGGCGGCTGCGGATTAACTCAGTAGACACGGCTAAGCATGTAGTACCGACAGCGGAGTACTGGCGGACGGGGGTTCAAATCCCCCCGGCTCCACCAAATCCTAAAAAGAAGACGCCCTTGGGCGTCTTTTTTTGTGCCTGGCATTTAAGGCCGCAGGCTTGCAGGCCGCGCATTTTTGTCTCGCCAATCGTATCGACAAAGGGCTGTCAACCAGCTCGACAGTGCCGCCTTCACCCCTCCCCCTCCTTCGCCGCCTCCAGCTTGCCGAACTGCTCGCTGGCCAGCCGACTGATGATCCGGATTGCCTGGTGAATACCTGCCGTATTGCGGAAGCTCAGTTGCGGATTGTGCTCGCACTCTAATACCTCATCATGCTGAACCAGCGCCTCGCCGAGCAGTTCGAGGGTCCAGACGTAGCTCTGGATGGAAGACAAGCGTTCACGGTCAGTCATGTGCCACCTCTCGGTTTGCGCGAGACTGGCTTTCGATTGGGAAAAAGATCAGGGATCGTGTGGCCGCGGAAGCCCGGCGGCGGGGAGCGGATGCGCGGATCCTGCTCAGAATGCGAATAAGCATGCATGAGACTCCAAGTTTGAGATTGGAGCTACCACGATCCTTCCTACGGGATTGGGTGGCAGCTGTGCATGGGGTAGGAATACCGGAAACTTGGAACCCGGCCAGGCCGAAGCCTGCCCACACACAGCCGCCATGACATCACAGCAGGCACAAAAAAAGCGCCAGCCGTGGTGATGGGGCGCTTAGTGCGTGCGCCAAGTTTACCAGCAGGTTCCTACACCTGGTCGCAGATTTTGCTACGACCCGGGTAATGTAGCCTTAGGCCGGATCGATTCGCAACAGCTGGTGTGGAAGGAAAATTCCTGTAACCGAGAAGGAAAAAGGTTGAGCCGCTTGATGCGGTGGATCTCCCAAGGGCGACTTGCATCCGGCAGATCGCCCGGTCACCTCAGAGATGATGGGTGTTCTTTAACCTCATGGCCTTTGTGCGCCAACTACACCGTACTGGGCTGTCCAGCAATCTATTCGCTTGGCCGATTCTTATGCCCGTCTCTTTTTTGAACAGAGACGGGCGCTCCTACCACTGCTGCAGCCCCAATTGTACATGGCTTTGCGGCACTCCCCATCGTGACGATCGGCATGACGAACACCGATGTCACCAGCAACAGCGATGTAGATGATGGTGCCGCAGACCAAGGAATGGACTGCACCTGACTGACAGTCAGGCATGCCCCGGTCATCGCATTGCTGCTTGCACATGGCTCAGGATCTTCAGGCGCTGGTTTAGTCACAGCCCCTGAGGGAACGCGCCGAAGCCTTATTGGGTTACGGACAGCTACCGTAAACTAGACCGCCAATCCTGCCATCTGACGCTTTTTCGCATTACAGAAGCGCCTTCCTTTATCATCCCCAACATCGTGTAATGGTTGACTTCCCGGTTATAGGTTTAGGGCTCTCTGCTCTCGTATCCGATGGAGTACGGCATGCACTGATGCGGCTGAGTGGCGCTGGGTTGCCGATGCCGACGCCAAGCCGACAGAACATCATGTGCTGCCGGGATGCAGCCATTCCCCCCAAATTTTAGCGGCTAGAATCGCCGCATTCGCGCATTAGCGATCTGGACAGTGGTAAACCATGAATGCAGTAGAAATTGAGTCCGCCATTTCGGACCTAACCCTAGAACCCTTTGACGCGGCGGATTTTCCGTTCACTTTCCTGGCCGCATTCGGCAACAAGGAAACCGCGCTCAAGCGCCTGCGTGCTGGCAACAACAACGCCTCGGACATACCCGGCGGCGTATTATTGCGCAGCAACATTCATATCGCCGCATGCGAGCCTGGCAGCGTGGGGGAAACGCTCAAGGCGTTGCGTACCAGCCCGGCCACCACAAAAGCCAAAGCCAAATTCATCCTCGCCACCGACGGACAAACGCTGGAGGCCGAAGAACTGATCACGGGTGAAACCATCGCCTGCGACTACACGGACTTCCCTAACCACTTCGGTTTCCTGCTGCCGCTGGCCGGCATCTCCACCATCAAGGAGATCAAGGACAACCCCATCGACGTGCGCGCCACCAGCCGCCTGAACAAACTGTACGTCGAGCTGCTGAATGAGAACCCGGACTGGGCCAAAGCCGAGCGCCGCGCTGACATGAACCACTTTATGGCGCGCCTAGTGTTCTGCTTCTTTGCCGAAGACACAGACATATTCAGAGGCGACAGCTTGTTCACACGTACTATGGAGCGTTACAGCGAGCGCGAGGGATCCAATACCCACCAGGTGCTGTCGGAAATTTTCCGCGCAATGAACATCAAAGACGTCGAGCGCGCCATCACACAGCCTCGACTTCCTAGTTGGGCCAGCAGCTTTCCCTATGTGAATGGTGGCCTGTTCTCAGGCAGCACCGAGGTGCCACGCTTCACGCGAATGGCTCGCACGTATTTGCTACACGCCGGTAACCTGAACTGGAAAAAAATCAACCCAGATATTTTCGGCAGCATGATCCAAGCCGTTGCCGATGATGAAGAGCGTGGCGCACTGGGAATGCACTACACCAGCGTGCCCAACATCCTCAAGGTGCTGAACCCGCTGTTTCTGGATGACTTGCGCGCACAGCTGGAGGCTGCTGGTGACAATAAGGCCAAACTGCTTAACCTGCGCAAACGTATAGCTCGCATCCGAGTGTTCGACCCTGCATGTGGCTCCGGAAACTTCTTGGTGATTGCTTATAAACAGATGCGCGAGATTGAGGCTGAAATCAATCGTCGCCGAAGCGAGGCTCACAATAGGTCGGAAATACCGCTGACCAATTTCCGCGGTATTGAACTACGCGACTTTCCGGCAGAAATTGCCCGCTTGGCTCTAATCATCGCTGAGTTCCAATGCGACGTGCTATATCGCGGCCAACAAGATGCTCTGGCTGAGTTTCTGCCGCTGAATGCGCAGAATTGGATTATCTGCCACAACGCTTTGCAACTAGATTGGCTGAGTGTGTGCCCGCCTGCAGGTACGGGCGTAAAACTGGCCAACGATGATTTGTTCAATACAGCACTAGATCAGACAGAAATAGACTTTGCTAACGAAGGAGGAGAAACCTATATCTGTGGCAATCCGCCCTATCTTGGTTCTACTTGGCAGACTGATGAGCAGAAGGCGGACCTAGAGGCCATCTTTGCCTTCCGCACCAAGAACTGGAAGTCACTAGACTATGTGGCAGGCTGGTTCATGAAGGCTGCCGACTATGGCAGTAAGACAAAGGCAAAATCTGCATTTGTATCCACAAATTCAATTTGCCAAGGGCAACAAGTACCAATTCTCTGGCCGCAGATATTTGCTACAGGCCACGAAATTTCCTTTGCGCATACGTCCTTCAAGTGGACCAATCTCGCCAGTTACAACGCGGGCGTCACAGTTGTGATAGTGGGTCTTTCGTCACAATCCAAAACACCAGCTCATCTTTATTCTATCGCCAATAGCGGCAAGGGCGACGTAGTAGATGTGAAAGAGGTTGAAAGCATCAACGCTTACTTGGTACCGGGAACCAATGTACTGGTTGAAAAATCATCTCGCCCACTAAGCAGACAGTCGGAAATGAGCTTTGGAAACAAGCCCGTCGACGGTGGTAATCTTCTCCTTTCCAGAGATGAAGTCGATGCGCTTGGCTTAACATTAAAGCAACATGAACGTTTCATTCGTCGAATCTATGGATCTTCAGAATTCATTCGCGGCTTAGAGCGTTATTGCTTATGGATAGAAGATTGCAACTTAGAGGAAGCTATGAGCATCGAGACCATTAGGCCTCGTATTGAAAACGTTCGAGCGATGCGATTGGCGAGCAGAGACAGTGGTGCCAACGAAATGGCTGCGCGGGCACACCAGATGAGGGAAATGAAAATTGCGCAAAAATGGACGATTACTGTTCCTAGAACCTCATCTGAGAACCGTCCATTTTTACCCAATGGGTTAATCGATTCTCGAAGCACTGTGACGAGCGAAGCCTTCGCTCTCTATGACGCTCCGCTCTGGAATATGGCACTCATTGCTTCACGACTACATCTGGTCTGGATTGGAACTATTTGCGGAAAACTAAAAACCGATTTTCGCTACTCCAATACTGTCGGCTGGAACACCTTCCCAGTACCGCTGCTGACCGAACAGAATAAAGCTGATCTGACGGCCTGCGCCGAGAACATCTTGCTGGCCCGCGAAGCACATTTTCCTGCCACCATCGCCGACCTGTACGCCCAGGATGTAATGCCGGATAACCTACGCCACGCCCACGAGCGCAACGATGAAGTGCTGGAGCGTGTCTATATCGGTCGTCGCTTCAAGAACGACACCGAGCGGCTGGAGAAACTGTTTGACCTCTACACCAAGATGACAGCAGACACAGCAAAGGCCTCGCCGAAGAAGTCCCGAGGGAAAATGGCATGAGTCGATCTATGGAAAGTGGTCCTGCCAGCTTGACCAAGGCACCCTTAGGTTACGGCGAGTGACTGACGGATCTCAAAGGCCGCATCCACAACGCCCAGCAGCGCGCCACACTGGCGGTAAACCGCGAGTTGGTGCAGTTGAACGGGCAGATCGGCATCGATATTTTGAACCGCCAGGCACAACAAGGCTGGGGGGCTAAAGTGATCGAGCGGAGGGCCCATGACCTGCGCACTGCTTTTCTTGAGATGAAGGGTTTTTCCCGGGCCAATCTGATGTATATGCGCGCCTTTGCCGAGGCCTGTCCGGATGCGACAATTGTCCAACAGGCGGTTGAACAAATACCTCGTGGACACAACCTGATGCTGCGGCCCCGACTGAAGGCCCCACAGAAGTACTTGGCCTATGCCCAGAGCGCCATTGCGAACGGCTGGTCGCGCAATGTGCTGAACATCCACATCGAAACCCATCTGCTGGAGCGCAGCGGCACGGCTGTCACCAACTTCGATGTCAGCTTGCCAAAGGCGCAGTCTGACCTGGCCCGCGAGTCGTTGAAAGATCCGTATCGCTTTGACTTCCTTGGCCTTCGCGATGAGGCGCAGGAGCGCGATATCGAATATGCCCTAGTCAAACACATCACCGAGTTTCTGTTGGAACTGGGCGCAGGCTTTGCGTTTGTTGGGCGGGAGGTGCTGCTGGACGTAGGCGGCGATGAGTTCTTTATCGACCTACTGTTCTACCACCTTAGGCTACGCTGCTATGTGGTGATCGAGCTCAAATCCGGTAAGTTCAAGCCCGAGCACCTGGGACACCTTGGGGTTTATATGACGGCAGTGGATCGCCAGGTCAAAGGCGTGCAAGACCACCCCACCATCGGTCTTTTGCTCTGCAAGACCAAAAATAATATGGTTGCCGAATATGCGCGGGGCGATAAGACCCAGCCCATGGGCATTGCCGAGTACAAATTGCTCGAATCTCTGCCTGCAGAATTGCAAACCAGCTTGCCCAGCATTGAACAGATCGAACGTGAACTGGCAAGCAACGGCACCCTCATGAAGGACGAAGCACAGTGACGAACACTACCAACCCAACCAACAGCTACACAGTGCCGTCGGTATCCATTACTACAGCGCACACTGGGGCATCCAGCAAAGCCAATGAGCTAGGCATGCGTACCATGCAGGAACGTGCCTATACCAAGCGCGGAGAACAGTACCTGCTGATCAAATCGCCACCCGCATCGGGCAAGTCTCGTGCCCTGATGTTTATCGCTCTGGACAAGCTGAATAACCAGGGCCTGCAACAGGTCATCGTCGTTGTGCCTGAACGCTCTATTGGCGGTAGTTTCGCCGATGAGTCGTTGAGCCAGTATGGTTTCTACTGGGACTGGCAGGTGGTCCCGCAGTGGAACCTGTGTAATGCCCCTGGCATCGATGAGCCGCGCGTGGCCAAGTCCAAGGTAGATGCCGTGCGCGCCTTCCTAGACAGCCGCGACAAGGTGCTGGTCTGCACCCATGCCACCTTCCGCTTTGCTGTAGAAGAGCTGGGCATCGACGTTTTCGATAACCGCCTGATTGCCATCGACGAGTTCCACCACGTTTCAGCCAACCCAGACAACAAACTGGGTAGCCAACTGAGCGCGTTTATCAACCGCGACAAGGTGCATCTGGTTGCTATGACCGGTTCCTACTTCCGTGGTGACAGCGAGGCCGTACTGGCTCCGTCGGAAGAAAACAAATTTGAGACAGTGACGTATACCTACTACGAGCAGCTCAACGGCTATCGCTGGCTCAAGTCGCTGGATATTGGCTACTTCTTCTACACCGGCAGGTACGTGGATGCGGTGGCCAAGGTGCTGGACCCGTCACTGAAAACCATCGTCCACATTCCAAACGTAAATGCCCGCGAGAGCCTCAAGGACAAGGAGCGCGAGGTTAACGAGATCATGAGTGCGCTCGGCGAGTGGCAGGGTGTAGACCCGACCACGGGCTTTCACCTGATCAAAGCCAAAGATGGCCGTACGCTGAAAGTGGCCGATCTGGTAGATGACAGCGACCCAGCCAGGCGCTCCAAAGTGCTAAGCGCACTGAAAGACCCTACTCAGAAGAACAACCGCGGCAACGTGGATGTTGTTATTGCGCTGGGCATGGCGAAGGAAGGCTTTGACTGGATCTGGTGCGAGCATGCGCTGACCATCGGCTACCGTTCGAGCCTGACCGAAATCGTGCAGATCATTGGCCGTGCCACCCGCGACGCCGAGGGTAAGGAGCGCTCGCGCTTCACCAACCTGATCGCCGAGCCTATGGCCGATCAAGCTGCCGTTGCCGAGGCGGTGAACGATATGCTCAAGGCTATTTCAGCCAGCCTGCTGATGGAACAGGTGCTGGCCCCGCGTTATGAGTTCACTCCGAAAGACACCGGGCCGAAAGAGGGTTTCATTTATAACGGTGGCGAGGGCTACCAATTAGGTGGTACCAACCTGGGCGTGAATGAAACCACCGGTCAGTTCCATGTTGAGATCAATGGCCTGACCCCACCGCAGAGCACAGAAGCCACGCGCATCTGCAAAGAAGATTTGAACGAAGTAGTTACCAGCTTCCTGCAGGACAAAACCGTCTTGGAGCGTGGGCTGTTCGACAAGGAAAACACCTTGCCGGAAGAGCTGACCCAACTGCGCATGGGCAAGATCGTGCGCGAGCGCTACCCCGACTTGAGCGAGGTTGACCAGGAAGCCATTCGCCAACACGCCATCGCCGCCATGAACATTACTCAACAGGCCAAACTGGCTCTGGCGCAGACAGATGCTAACGGTAGCGACAACGTGCAAGGCAGCGCAGCGCTTCTGGATGGCGTGCGCAAGTTCGTTAACGTGCGCGAGCTGGACATCGACCTGATTGACCGCATCAGCCCCTTCGATGCGGCCTATGCAGTACTGGCGAAGGCGATGGATGAAAGATCCCTACGCCAGGTGCAGGCCAGCATTGCGGCCAAGAAGGTGAGCATCCCCGAGGATGAGGCGCGAGATCTGGCCAAGCGTGCTTTGCAGTTCAAGAACGAGCGTGGCCGCCTGCCTGATATCAACTCAGCCGACGCCTGGGAAAAGCGCATGGCTGAAGGCGTAGCCGCGTTGGCACGCTACCGTGCCCAGGCCAAAGCGACGCAGGGGGAATCCGCCAATGGCTGAAATGAACGATGACGACCTGCTGGATGCGCTGGGGGTAGAAGTCCCCCCGCTCAAGACAGTCACTCGGACCCCTCGTGAAGAACGCATCATCGCTGGCTTCGAGGACATTCAGCGCTTCTATCAGACACACGACCGCGCCCCACTGCATGGCGAAGACCGCGATATCTTCGAGCGCTTGTATGCCGTGCGCCTGGATCAGTTGCGCAAGCTGCCGGAAGCCCAAACCCTACTGGAAGGCCTGGATACTCACGGCCTACTGTCAGGCACTGTGGTCGCCGCAGTAAATGTAGATGACCTAGATGAGGACGCCTTGCTCGCCGAGCTGGGCATCGGCAGTGAGTCCGTCGACCAGGACGACATCACCGTGCTACGACATGTACGTTCCAGCGCGGCAATCAAGGAGGCAGAAGAAATTGCCGCTCGGAACCCATGTAAAGACTTCGAGAAGTTCAAGCCGCTGTTTGATGAAGTAGAAGCAGGCCTCAAGCAAAAACTCTGGGTGACCAAGCCCTTTGGCAAGAACGCTAGCATTGAGGCCGGGAATTTCTTCATTCTGAGTGGTCTCATTGCCTATGTCGCCGAGATCGGCGACACCTACAAAACGCCGAATGCAGAAACAAATGGGCGTTTGCGCGTGATTTACTCCAATGAGACGGAAAGCGATCTACTGCTACGATCCCTACAACGGGCGCTTTACAAGGACAGTGACGGTCGTGCCGGATCTCGGCTCATCAAGGTAGATTCCGGCCCACTGTTCAGCGACATAGCAGAGCCGGACGACATAGAAAGCGGCACTATCTATGTGCTGCGCAGCCAGTCCAGCCATCCCTTCGTAGTCGAGCACCGCGAGCTGATCCACAAGATCGGCGTGACCGGTGGCAAGGTGGAAACTCGCATCGCCGGGGCGGATAAAGACGCTACATACCTGCTGGCTGATGTGGAGGTGGTCGCTACTTACAAGTTACACAACCTGAACCGAACAAGGCTGGAGAACATCTTCCATCGCCTGTTCGGCGCGGCGCAGCTAGACTTGACCATCGAAGACCGCTTCGGCCATCCGGTCAAACCTAGGGAGTGGTTCCTGGTACCGCTACATGTGATCGATGAGGCGGTTCAGCGCATTCGGGATGGATCGATTACCGATTTCGCATATGACCCGCAAACGGCTCGCCTGATCGGCTAAAGCGCAGCTAAATCGGGATGATCAAATCCGGGCGGAAGCCAGTCTCTTCGCCCGGATACCCCTCGGATTACAAACTACACGGGGTGCCCGCTACGTCAAAGTTGACGGCGGGGTGCGAATGCCCACGCACCCATAGCGCCATCTCTGTCCGCCCCTATAAGGCTTTCCCAGCGATGGCATATGCGCATCCATGTGAGGCCGCCATGCAGGCTCGTGGACAATTTCAGCGCGACTTAACCTACGTTAGCCTCGACCAGTCGCAAAGGAGATGACGGTACATCCAGCATGTACTGCCTGGTCGCCATCTCTGCCGTAAGCCCGGTAGCTGTCAAAACCCGTTTCCAGGTACCGTAATCCAGGAGATTGATCGCCCTCTGTACCAGCATAGGCAACGCCATAGGGATCAACTCGTCAAACTCTTCGTGCTTCGTGAGTAAGCGCTCCATGAACCCCACATTCAAAGCGCTTAGCTGATCTCCGATGCTGTGCTCCCGATTTCTTTCTGGAGCCCGCACGCCATGATGCGTCCCGACGCTAAAGTCGAAAAAGTCTATCTCTACCCCAAGCCAGTCGACTTCCGAAAGTCCATTGACGGTCTGGCCGCACTGGTTGAACTGGATATCAAAGTGGCGGTGTTCGACCCCGTGCTCTTCGTGTTTCTCAACAAAACGCGAAACCGCGTGAAGATCCTGTATTGGGAGCGAAACGGCTTCTGCCTCTGGCTCAAGCGTCTCGACTCGGAACGCTTCAAAACATCGCCAGACCCCACCGACGAGGCCATTGTCCTGACCGTCCAGGAACTCAATTGGCTACTCGACGGCTTTGACCTCTGGCGTAACCGCCCACATCAAGTTCTGACGCCTCGCTACGTCGCCTGATCCAGTATAATCCGCGGCATGATTTCCATGCCCGACACCCTCCCTGACGATCCGGTTTTGCTCAAGCAACTGCTTGAGCAGATGATCAATGAGCGCGCGTCTGATAAGGGCAAGATCGTTCATCTGGAAGAAGAGGTGGCGCTGTTACGCCAGCGGTTGTTTGGCCGCAAGACCGAACAGACCAGCGATTCGGCTACGCCGCAACTCCCTCTGTTTGACGAAGCAGAAAGCCTGGCAGAACCGGCCGACGAGGCTTCGGAAGAAGAAGTTGTTGCACCAGGCAAACGCCGTGGCAAACGCAAGCCGCTGCCCAATGATCTGCCGCGTGTCGAGGTCATTCATGAACTGCCTGAGCATGAACTGACGTGTGCATGCGGCTGCCGCAAGCATGCCATTGGCGAAGAAGTCAGCGAGCAGCTTGAAATCGTCCCGATGCAAATTCGGGTCATCAAGCACATCCGCAAGGTTTATGGTTGCCGCGACTGCGAGTCAGCGCCGGTGACTGCGGATAAACCCGCTCAGATGATCGAAAAAAGCATGGCCAGCCCCAGCGTGCTGGCGATGTTGCTGACCACCAAATACGTGGACGGCCTGCCACTTCATCGTTTCGAGAAAGTGCTCGGACGCCACGGCATCGATATCTCGCGTCAAACCCTGGCACGTTGGGTCATCCAATGCGGCGAGCACTTTCAGCCGCTGCTGAACCTGATGCGCGACAGCCTGTTGAATAGCCGCATCATTCATTGCGATGAAACTCGAGTCCAGGTTCTGAAAGAGCCTGATCGAGAAGCCAGTAGCCAATCCTGGATGTGGGTACAAACCGGCGGCCCGCCTGACAGGCCGGTGATTCTTTTTGATTACTCCACCAGCCGAGCGCAGGAGGTACCGACTCGCCTGCTGGATGGGTATCGCGGCTATGTGATGACCGACGATTATGCTGGCTATAACACCCTCGGCGCGCAGGAAGGGGTCGAGCGCCTGGGCTGCTGGGCCCATGCGCGGCGTAAGTTCGTCGAAGCACAAAAAGTACAACCCAAGGGCAAGACCGGACGCGCTGACATCGCGCTGAACCTGATCAACAAGCTCTATGGTGTCGAGCGCGACTTGAAGGACAGCAGTGATGAAGATCGTAAGGCTGCCCGTATGGAGCGCAGCGTGCTATTGCTGAGTCAGCTGAAAAGCTGGGTAGAGAAAACGCAGCCTCAGGTGACGACGCAGAATGCGCTGGGCAAGGCCATCGGCTATCTGGCCAGCAACTGGAGCAAGTTGGAGCGCTACGTCGAGCATGGCTACTTGCCGATCGACAACAACGCTGCCGAGCGCGCCATTCGCCCGTTTGTCATCGGGAGAAAGAACGGGCTCTTCAGTGACACGCCAAAAGGCGCCACTGCCAGCGCACAGCTTTACAGCCTGGTCGAAACGGCCAAAGCCAACGGCCAGGAGCCCTATGCGTGGCTGCGCCACGCACTGGAGCGCCTGCCGCAAGCGTCATCAGTTGAAGATTACGAAGCCCTGCTGCCGTGGAACTGTTCGCCGCGATCACCTAGCTGATCCCAGCCCATCTTTGGTCAGGTGGGGTTTGTGGAGCGCTTACGCCTAAAAAGCGAGAACTCTACGGAAAAACGGGCTTCCAGAGGCTTCGGTGAGATTTAAAAGGTTTTCATACAGAACCGGTTAGACCACATACGCGGACCGCCAAGCCGAGAGTTGTGCCTTGAATGGCTGCATCCGGAGGTATGCCCGCTTTGACAAGTCCAATTGGTACTTTAAGCTCTTTCTAATCTCTGCGTGAATGTGTATCGCATTGCGCGCTTCATAGAACTCGATCAGCTCATCCTTGAGCCAAGGCTCAATCATTCCAAGCGCGGCAGCACATTCGGCTTTCTTGTCGAATCGGACCTTGGTGTCATCAGTCCTCCCAACGGCCTCATACGTAGGGATGATCTTCTTTCCATCGTGTTCAAGATACTTCTCAAGCAACGCGAGGCTAGCCGGCGGAATTGAAATCTGCTTCTTCGTGGGGAACTCCGTAAGAGCGACAACTCGTGGTTCTGTACCAAGAAAATCAAAGAGCAAGTAATGAAGTACTGCTTCGTAAATGGAAGCATATGACATTACTTGCAGCCGTATCTGTGATCGCAGCATCCAGTCATCGGCTTCAAGCCCTTCCAGGATTTTGTAGATATAGCGCGTAGAGATAAACTCCTCACCAAGGCGTTGAGCAAGAGTCGCGTCACCAATGAAGTCGAAGTACGCGGTATGCCAAGCCTCGTCGGCAACGTGCGCTGAAACATATGCATTAATAGTTTTCTGAATTTCTGCATCGAATGCCATGGACTTTCCCTGTTGTGGTCTAACGCTGGAGGTAGCCAGCGCGGGGGACACCCAATCGGCACAGCCGCTGGGCGTCCGCTTGATCGAAGGATTAGGTTAAATAGGCATAACCACCGAGCCGGGCAATTGTGAAAGCTACGAAATCTCCAACAACTCTCGGATCGTCAGTAGAAATTACGCCCTCGATCGTTAAGAGGCCACAATCGACGATGACGGGATTTATGGAAGCAATTATTCCAAATATCCGATTTCGTCATCCACCCAACTGCTCGACTCCAACTTTCTGGCTTGGATTACCCGAAAAAATTTCGTCACAAGGCTCCTCATCATCAAGGAGCGGGCTAAATGCAAACTCGAAGTCAGCATCGGGACTTGGTATGTTTCTCTCGTCGACCCTGAACTCATTCTTTACACACAAACATGTGCTGTCAATCTCAATTTTTGCTTCAAGACAAGGGCCATCAGTCGAAATAAAGCGTGCAAGAGGCATAAGCAACCTAACGATTAAGCTAAGGGATGGCGGAACGCCGCCTCAGCGAACGAAGTGAGCGATTTGAGCGATTTGAGCGATTTTTTATACACTGCCGAGAATTTGAACTGTAGCTTGGAGCAAAATTGAAACTGCGGCGAAAAAGCACCGGCGGCATTCCATTTTAGCTTCCATGGCACCGCACTCCTAATGAATTGAGCCTAGACACAAAGTCGCAGATAACTCACAGGACGGGCCTGATGTATAACATTCCTTGTTCCTTTAGCTATCCGTGTCTAGGCTGAGGCTTTCAGCGTGCAGATGAGCGTATAAGGAAGCTATACACCACGCATGAGCAGCCATGCTTGCTCGACCACACGTGGGAGTAAATTCGCCTGCGACATTACTCGATTCGAACCGAGCGTGTCTATTGCAGGTGGGTTACGTTGCGCGGCAGGAAAAGGTCCGTTTAGGTTGAGGCAGCTCATACGAATTTCGTAGTGTGTGCCTCCACCTTCACCAGTACTTAGCACCAGGGGTCTTCTGCTTTGATCCTGACCGTCAGCTTCTGGTGGTGCAGTACCTGAGAATTAAAGCCTAAGAGTTAACTGTCACCGTCACAGTCTTAGATTAGCCCGCGCATCGTGAAATCGGGCTCTCGGTATTCCATAACAACTTTTTGAACAGCGGCTTTTCAAAAAAAATCGGGGCTTAGCAAATCAATTCTGATCACCCCGGCCCAATAAAAAGACGCCAATTGGCGTCTTCCCAACACCCCCATCAATCCAACGGCTTCCTCAACAAAATATCCACCGCAAACACCCCCAACACCGCCCCAGACACCCACCGCTGTGTCCGCATCGCCGCAGGCCGGGCGGTCAGGAAGCGGCTCACCCGCGCCGCCGCCAACACAATCAACCCATTAACCGTCACCGCAATGACAATCTGCACCAACCCCAGCTGCATGTACTGCTGCAAGGTCGACCCCACCGTCGGGTCGATGAACTGCGGAATCAACGCCGAGTACATCAACGCGATCTTCGGGTTCAGCAGGTTGGTCACCAGCCCCATGGTGAACAATTTGCGCGGCGAATGCGGCGGCAGTTCCCGTGCCTCGAAAGGCGAGGCGCCGCGGACCATGTTCCAGGCCAGGTAACCCAGGTAGAAGGCGCCGGCAATGCGCACCACGTCATACGCCACCGGCACGGCCTTGAACAGCGCCGACAGGCCAAGCCCGGAGGCCACCAGGTAGCAGATGAACCCCAGCGCCACGCCGGCCAGGGAGATCATCCCGGCCAGGCGGCCCTGGGAAATCGCCCGGGATGTCAGGTAGACCATGTTCGGGCCGGGGGTCAAGACCATGCCCAGGGCGATGATCGCCACACCTATCAAATTCTCCAACGGCATCTCAACATGCTCCTTCGCATGGCTGGGTGGCCCAACGGCGCTGCAAGGCAGCGCCGCGGCCGGCATCGTTCAATGTAGCCGGGGCGCGCGGCGCGGCCCTCATGCTTGCAGGCTCCAGGCGTGGGACAACTGCGCGAAGATCGACTCGACATCGCGCTCCAGCGCCTGGCGGTCGAAGCTGCGCAAGCGCAGCCGGGTCTTCGCCCCTTCATAAACACCGCTGGCACTGCGCTGCAGCTCCTGGGGCTGCGACCAATACAGCGTGCCCAGGCCTGCGTCGGGCGTGCTGGCACGCCGGCCAATCACCCAGGCGCCGCGCTCGCCATGCAGCGGGCGGCCGTCGCGGCTGCGGCTGCGCGCCTGCTCGCGGTAGCGGCTGGACGCCTCGGTCTGCAACTCCCAGGCGATGCCCACCAGGTCGATGTCGCGCACCTCGCGCCAAAGGAAGGGGATTTCCGCGCCGCCGACGCGGGCGCCGATCTCGAGAAAGCGCAAGGTATCGCCGTCAGCGAACAGCTCCAGGTGAAAGACAATCTCGCGCCCTGGCGCGAACGCCGCCAGCAGCTCGGCAACGCGGCTGGCGATGCGGCGCTCGTCATCGCCTTCGGCAAGCTCGATGCTGCCCAACGGGCTGTCCGGGCCGAAGTCGGCGCAGCTGTTCACGTAGCGCGATGCGGTCAGCACCACCACCTGCTCGCCATCCCACCAGCCATCCACATGCAAAATCGGCGCGGCGCAGAACACTTGGACCATCATCGGCTCTGGCTGCGCGTCCTGCAGCAGCGCCAGGTCCTGCGCCTGGCGCAGGATCCTGACGCCGCGGCTGGCGGTGCCGAAGCGGGGCTTGAGCACCAGTGGGTAGCCGTGGCGTTGCAGCAGCTGGCGCACCCCCTGCGCGTCGTCGGCGGCCACCGCCGGCAGCACGGCGATGGCCGTCTGCCGGTTGGCCACCGCGAGCATGCTGAGCTTGTCGCGAAAGCGCTCGACCCAGGCCGGCGCGTCGCCGTGGATGGCCCAGCGCTCGCGGATCGCGGCGGCATTGAGCAGGTCGCCTTCGTTCAACGCCACCACGCGCTCGGGCACGCCGTACTGGGCGATCACTCGCCCAGCCTCGGCCATGACCGCGTCGGCATCGTCCAGCGAGGCCAGCGTCGAGCTCGACGCCAGCCGCGCGGCCGGCAGCGAGCCGAGTGACTCGGGCGTGCAGATCGCCCGGATCACCCTGCCAGCGGGCAGCTCATACTCGTCGTAGAGTGCCTGGCGCCCTACCCAGCGATGCAGGCAGAGCACGTAGCTCATGCCTGGGGCTCCTGGATGAAGTGCACGGCGGCGACCAGTTCATCGCCGATGCGCACCGCGTCCTCGCGCGAGGTGCCGGTGGCCAGCACATAACCGGAAACGCAGTCGGCCACGGTGTCCAGCGGCGGGATCACATCGCCTTCGTGCTTCTGGATGACCACCGCGCGCTCGGCCTCGCCCAGCTCGAACAGGAACGGCAGGAACACCAGCGGCGTCTCGCCTGGGCGGGTGTGGCGCACGTCGACGTCAGGCTTGAGGTCGAGCTCGACCTTGCGCACCTTGCCCGGGGTCGGCACGAAGAACTGGATCGCGGCGCCGGCCTTGGGCTCTGGCGACGCCAGCGGCAGTTCGTCGATGCCCAGCGGCACGGTGAGGAACATGCGGTTCAGGTCCAGGCCGAAGGCGCGGCGCACCAGTTCCGGGGCGCCGGAGCCGGCCAGGCGGGCATGGGACTCGAGCACGCGCGGGCCCTTGGCGGTGAGGACGAACTCGCTGTGCGACGGGCCCTCTTCCAGCTCCACCGCATCGAGCAGGCGGCAGGTCATGTCCTTGAGCTCGGTGAGCCACTGCTTGGCGTCGGTGCTGGGGGTGCTGACTTCCCACTCGACGTACTTGTCGTTCATGCGGTACTGCGAGTAGCCGATCGGCAGGTGGCGGCGCTTGAAGGAGAACGAGTCGACGCTGACCACCGGGCCGTCCAGGTACTCTTCGATGATGATGTGGCGCACCTCGGCCTCCTTGAGCGCCTGCCAGGCACGGGTGGCGCTGGCGGCATCCTCGCAGGGGTGGATGTGCAGGCTGGCGACGCCTTCGGCCGGCTTGAGCACCGAGCGGCCATGCTCGGCGACGAACGCGATGGCGTCCTCGGCGCAAGTGACGTGGCGGAAGGCCACCGGGCTCAGGTCGTGCTTGGCCAGCAGCTCGCGCATGGCCACCTTGTCCTTGAGCAGGTGCGCGGTCTTGTAGGAAACACCGGTCAGCTTGAAGTGGTCGACCACCTTGCCGGTGGACTCGCCGGCCACCTCGGTGGTGGTGATGATGCGCTCGAACGGGCGCTCGCGGTGCAGCGGCTCGAGCACCTTGATGATTGCCTCGGCATCGTCGATGCGGGCATGCACCACGCGCTCGCAATGGCTGACGATCTCCTGCTCGTAGTCACCATCCTGGTGCACCAGCACGACATCGATGCCCATTTCCTTGGCCCCGTGGATAGGCGCCGGACGGCCACCGATAACTGCAATACGCTTGTTCATGCAAACTCCTTGTTCGTCGTGAGATTTGTCAGCAAAGCATCAGCTGCCGTAGACCCGGCGCAACCAGCGCGCCTGGCCATCGGGCAGGGGTTTGAACGCCTTGCGCCGATGCAGCACGCGGGCGTTCTTGAAAATGAAGAAGTCACCGGGCTGCAGCACCAGCTCTATGCCCTGGATATCCTTGAGCACCTGGCGCAGCAGGCTGAGCGCGGCCTGGGCGGGCGCGGCGCTGGCGCTGACGATGCCGTCGTCGAAGCGCAGCCGATAGCCGTTGGCGCCACGTTCGAGAATCGGCATCACCCGTTGCTCGCCGTCATAGCCTTCGTTGGAGGCCGGCGCGCCGAAAGCGAAGGCCGACTGGCTGAGTTCCTCGATGGCCCAGGCCGGCAGGCATGACAGCACATGGTCGACACAGACGATGTCGGTGGAAGCCTGCTCGTGGTTACGCACGGCGATGAACGCCAGGTAGTTGGGCACGCTGCGGGCGACATCGCTGGCCTGGTCGTCGAATGGCCAGTTGGGGTTGTCGGTATGCCACGAGAAATCCACATCCGCGCCCCAGGAACTGGTGGTGCCTGCCGCTTGCGCCACCGGCACCACATTGCGCACCAGCTTGCCGTGGTTCTCGTACTCCACGGCGTGGGAGCGCACCCCCAGCAGGTTGAGCATGCCGAAATGCAGCAGGTCGAAATCCAGCACGCACTGGGCATCGGGCAAAAACCCGTTGCTCGGCGACGGCACCGCGGTGGACAGCCCAATGCCGCGCAACAGCAGGGCCTTGTGGCTGCACCCGGCAAACCCGCGGATGCTCTCGACCAGGGTCGGGCCAAGCAGCGAGCGCAGCCAGTCGGCACCCACCGCGCCGACGTTGTCGGCGCGGTGCGGCATGCTGGCCAGGCGTTCGCGGCAGGCGGCCAGCCCGGACAGGTCGGCATCGCTCACGGTCAGCACCTGGACCACCGAGGCCTGGTGCACATCCAGCGCCATGAGGCTCATGATTGGCGCTTCAGGTAGGACGTGACCTTGGGATCCGGACGATGGGCAAACCGCGCGCTGCGCCGGAACAACACACCGAGAGGCAAGATCAGGTAGAGCAGAACGTATTCCATGTTGCACCTTCCCTAGTAGATGAAATGTTCAGTCCAGCGGCACGGTCTCGCGCCAGTCGACCGCTTCCTCGAACCGTGGCTGCTGGGCTTTCTCGAGGTAGAAATCGCCGATGGCCAATACGTCCATGTTGGTGCGCATGAAGCAGCGGTAGGCCTCGAACGGTGTGTTGACGATGGGCTCGCCACGCACGTTGAACGAGGTGTTGACCAGCGCCGGGCACCCGGTGCGCTGGTGGAAGCGTTCGAGCAAGGCGCGAAAACGCGGGTTGCGCTCGCTGTCGACGGTTTGCACCCGCGCCGAGAAGTCGACATGGGTGATCGCCGGCAGGTCGCTGCGCACCACCTTGAGCAGGTCGATGCCGGTCAACTGCGCCTGGTGCCCGGGCACGCTCTTGCGAATCGCCTGGGCCACCGGCGACACCACCAGCATGTAGGGGCTCTCCTCGACGATGTCGAAGCAGTCGGCCGCGCGCTCGGCCAGCACCACCGGGGCGAACGGGCGGAACGACTCGCGGAACTTGATGCGCAGGTTCATCGTCGACTGGGTGTCGGAGCGCCGTGGGTCACCGAGGATCGAGCGGTTGCCCAGCGAGCGCGGACCAAACTCCATGCGCCCCTGGAACCAGCCCACCACGCCGCCTTCCTCCATGCTCAGGATCACCCGGTGGTCGAATTCCTCCTGGCTCAGCTGCTGGTACACGGCGCCGCATTCATCCAGTTCGGCGCGGATCTGCTCGGCGCTGTACTGTGGCCCGAGCAGCGAGCCGCTCATGCCATCGACCGCTTCGGGCAGTTCGCGCTGGCTGACCTGGCGCTGCCGGCGATCGGTGAGCAACGCCGCCCCCAGCGAACCACCGGCATCACCGGCAGCCGGTTGAATCCACAGGCGCTCGAAGGTCCGCTCGCGAGACACCACGCCGTTGGCCACGCAGTTCAGGGCCACGCCACCGGCCATGCACAGGTTGCGCTCGCCGGTAAGCTCGCGGGCGGTCTTGGCCAGGCGCGAAACGATCAGCTCGGTGACTTTCTGCACCGAGGCCGCGAGGTCGAACTCACGCTCGGTCAGCGGCGCCTCGGGCAGACGCCGCGGGCCGCCGAACAAGCGCACGAAGGCTTCGCCGGTCATCACTTCACCGCGGATAAACTCGAACTTGGTCCAGTCCAGGCGGAAGCTGCCGTCGGGCTTCACATCGATCAGCTCGGCGAGGATGCGCTCGGCGTACACCGGCTTGCCATAGGGCGCCAGGCCCATGAGCTTGTACTCGCCGGAGTCGACCTTGAAGCCGCAGAAGTAGGTGAACGCCGAATAGAGCAGGCCAAGCGAATGCGGGAACGAAAGCTCCGCGACTTTCTCCAGGCCCTCGGGCTTGCCGTGCCAGAGCGTGGTGGTGGCCCATTCGCCGACGCTGTCGATGCACAGGATCGCCGCCCGTTCGAAGGGGCTGGGGAAAAAGGCCGAGGCGGCATGGGAGGCATGGTGGCCATGCACCTCGATGCGTCGGTCGGCGCGGTCGCCCATCTCCTTGAGGTGGCGCAGCACTTCTCGGTCCATGCGCCGCTTGGTGGTGAGCCAGTCGGCCAGTACCGGGGCGTAGGTGCGCACCGCCGACAGGCCAGCGACCGCCGCGGTGGACAGCACCCGGCGAAATTTCAGGGCCGGGTCCTCGTAGTAGGCCACGTGGTCGACCTGGTCCAGGCGCAAGCCGGCCTCGGCCAGCACGAAGGCAATGGCCTGGCGCGGGAACCCTGGGTCGTGGCGGATGCGGCTGAAGCGTTCTTCCTGGGCCGCGGCGACGATGCGGCCATCGATCACCAGCGTGGCCGCGCTGTCGTGGTAGAAGGCGGAGATGCCGAGTGTGCAGGTCATAGCAGCGACCTCATGGTTTCCTTGAACTTGTCCAGCATGGTGTCCTCCCTGGGTGGATTGAGCGCGACGTATCCGGTACGGATACGCGCCCATAGTTCGTCGCGGTCGCGTGTAGAAAATGCGCTGAGGTAAGCGTCCAGGCTGGCGGCAGCCCAGGCGCTGTGGCCGGTGGAAATGTTGTCGATGGCGTTGTGCAGGTCGACGAACAGGGTCGGGTAGCCATAGGCGACCAACGCCTTGTGGGTGCGCCGGTAGCCACCGCCCACGCCGGACAACTCCATCGCCAGGTTGAGCCCGAGGATTTCCGGGCAGTAGCTCTGGGGATAGCGGCCGATGGCCAACCAGAACACCGGCAGCTCGAAGTCCTCGTCGGCGAAACACTCGGCAGCGGCGTAGCCTGGCGCGGCGGTGGCCGGTAGTTCGCCATGCACCGCCCGCAGCAACTGGCGGTAGATCACGGGGTGGTTCTGTGCCTCGAGGCCGTTGCCCAGCTCGTCGTACAGGGTCTCGAACAGGCGGCTGCCAAAGGCCGAGGCCGCCAAAGACGGATGGGCGAAACCGGCCAGCCAGGCGCCGTCGATCATGGTCAGCGGCGCCAGGGCGACGATGTCGGCAATCACCTCTTCGCGGCTGGGCAAGTCCTGGGGCTGCTCCAGCGCCTGGTTGGACAACGCATGCTGCTGTTGCAGCCACTCGCGCAGCACGCCCGGGGCCCAGTGTTCGGGTAGCGGGCAGCGGCCCTTGGCCACTCCGCGGGCGGCCTTGACCAGCCAGCGGTTGACGTAGTGCCGGGCATGGTTCTGCTCGGCCGGGGTCAGCTCGACGTGCAGCAAGCGCGGGTAGGCTTGGCGCGGTGCCAGGCGAGTCGCCAGGATCGGCGCCTCGACCTCCTCGCCCAGCAGCCCGGCCAGCAGGCCGTCATCCTTCCACAGCGCGCGTGCCGGCTGTGGCTGAGGTTGTTCGGCGTAGGGCAGCCCGGCAATCCAGCGCTCGAGGATGGCCAGGTCGTCGCGGCTGAAGATGCGGAACATCTTGCCTCGCGGCGATACCAGCGTGGTCAGCAACGGGCTGCCTTGCGGGTTGCCGGCGCGGACATAGGCGCTGGCGGCCAGATGCTCGAGAAACCGCAGCGAGTCATCCTCCTCCAGCAGCGAACGCATCGGCACTTTGTTCAAGCGGGTTTTTTCGTGGTACTGGCAGGCATCCGGGCGTCGCCGGCTGATCAGGTCACGGGCGGCCTCGCGGGGGTCGAGCCAGCGCTCCAGCACGGCGAGCAGCGCGCTGTTCGCCGACTCGACCTGCCAGCGCGCCCAGCAATACCCCTGGCGCATGCCTTGCTGGGCCGCGGGCCCGGCCTGGGCGAGGTACTCGCGTACCGCGGCCTCGGCCAGCGCCGCCAGGTCTTGCGCCGAACCGGACGGGTCGCGGCGCAGGTCGAGCAGGCGCTCGCGCTCAGGCTGCCCATCGGCGATGAAGGCGAACATCGGCAACACGCCACAGTGGCGCAGGTAGAGGTTGGCCCCGAGGATCTGCGGCAACAGCGACTCGGGAAAATGCCCGAGCAGCACCAGCATCGCCGCCAGGTTGAACGCGCCGTCGCAGACGCCGGAATCGTCACCGATGGCCTGGGGATCCTCGCCGGCATCCGACGGCGCCAGCTCACGCATCAGCTCGCGATAACGCTGGATACGACTGGCGCCGGGCCGGCCACCGCCAACATCCAGCGCATGGACCTGCAACATGGCCATGGCATAGCGCGCTTCGTTGTTCCAGCTGGCGCAGACGGCGTGGATCAGGTGCTGGCTGCCAAGCAACAGCGGCGCAGCCTCACGCACGGCCTTGGCGCGCAGCAGCTGGCCCTCGTGCTCGCCAAGACGCTGCTGCAGCCGCTGCCAGCCCTGGCCGATGGCCTGCAGGCGCTGGGCGGCGTCCGTGGCCAGGCCGGCCAGCTGCTGCGGGCAGGCGAAGTCGGTCTCGACCTGCGCGGCGCCGGGCGCGGCGGCGAGGCAGGCGCGCAGGCTGGCGGCTGAACACATCCGCCGGGCCTGGTCACCCGACTCGGCGCCGAGCAGGCTGGAAAATAACTGCCGATGGCTGTTCATCAGTGCATTGGATAAATAGAGGAATTGTTCTTTTTCTTGGACTTCTTCTTGCGTTTGAAGAGCGATCCGAGGGCCTGGCGAATACGTTTGAACATGGTCTTTTCCTCACATGTCATTGCAGATGGTGATGAATGGCCTGCGCCACTACATCGTTTCCAAGGTCGGTAAAGTGCGCGCGGTCGACAAAGAACCATTCATCCGCCGGGCGCGCTTGCAACGCATCGACCAAGTTGCTGAACGGGATGCCCAGGGCATGGCAGCCGCTGGCGAGTTTGTCCGCATACTGGGCAGCCACCGCCGGGTCGGAAATATCACCGTACAAGTGTTGCCACGTCCCCAGCCGAGAAATACGGTCCAGTTCGTCAAACAACTTCTGTTCTTCGGCGCAGGGCGAACGCACCCAGGTGGCCAAGGGTTGCATGACGAAGGAAAGTTCCGCACCCAGCGACTGCGCCAGGCACTTCCAGGTTTTCAGGCAGTTCAGCGTATCGGCCGTGGCCCGCGCCAGGGTCTGCGCCACAGGCGGCACCGCGGTGGTTTCATTGGGCCACTTGGGAAGTTTTGCCGGTGGCAGTTTCGCCCCATGCTCCTCGGCGATCTCGTCGAACTTCTCGTAATAGTCGCCGCAGAAATAAAACGCTGGCAGTTCACCGCGGACGAACTCTGGCAGGCGCGCCATCACCAGGGTGTTGAAGCCCCCCATGACCACGATCCGGTGGATTTTCGGCAGCCGGTGCATATGCAGCATGAACAGCGTCAGCTCTTGGGTGGCGTTGAAGCAGTGGCCGGCAAAATTCAGCCAGGGGGTGCCTTGCGGGTCATGCGCCGCCAGCCGGCTCACCACCGAGGTGGCATCGCTGGAAGCCCCGTACCCCAAGGCCGGCGACGCGCCGACAAGAATGTTTACCGGGCCATCGGCACAGGCTTGGAGCTGGCCGGCACTGATCGCCCGGCCTTGCTTGTCGTGGGCGAAACGAAAGCCCAGGCGGTCGGTGTTGATCGACGCCGATTGATAGCCCGCGGCATTGAAGCTCATGACATAGGGCAGGTATTGCGAACGGCCGCGATTGGCGAAACGGTCGTAATCGAGCATTTGCGGCGTAAGTTTTACGCGCTCGAGCGAAGGATCATCAAGCGCAACGGGTTTGCGACTCTTGAACATGGTCAAGCCACTCCATTGGATTACAATTTATTCCATTAACGGCGCTGCCTTTATTACGAGCAAACAATAGCCGTCAAAGTATCGATCTACTTTTTTCGAGCACCCAGTACTTGCCAACCCTGCCCCAGCGGGCACGGCAGACTAAGTTTCAGGCACGAGGCGGCCCCACGTCTTTTTGTGAAAAGTCAGTGGTCGCGCGATAAATGGGCAGGATTAACTAAAAGGCAGGGTGTGGCGAAAAGGAGGCGTGGTGAGCGGCTATCCGTGCAAGGAAATCCATACTGGAAGCAGTTGTTTTTATTTTCAGGTGCTGCCAAAGACATCCAAGCATTATCATTATCCCTTGTTATATTTTCTTCGGTTCCAACCGAAGCGACGCTCAGGCCACCGATTTTTGAGGAGCCTGCGGCAGCTGTCAATACGTGCAAAGTCGCATTTCATCGATTAAATAAAAAGTTCACGTTCAGTGCACAGGCGTAACCACTCAAATGAATAACATTGCGCTTGCGAAACACACCATTGATTAGCTAAAGCGCTCATGTAACATTCAGATGACATCACGCCTGCGGCAAAAGCATCAGTTCGCCACTATTGAATACGCCTGGCCTCGATGCTTGGCCACCGCCGTGACCCGCCCTTGCGAAGGAGCCCACCAGGATGCGCGTCAGCTGCACCGTAAAGACCTGGGGCATGGCCCTGCTGCTGAGCCTGTTCAGCAGCGTCACCTTGGCGGCGGCGCAAGTGCTGCAGCTTGGCCGGGCCCAACCCTACGACTTGCTTGCCTACAGCAATGCCGACCCGCTGCGCCCCGAGCTGGCCGAACGTGCCGTGGTGATCGTCCACGGCGTGCGCCGCAATGCCCAGGACTACTACGCTGGCGCGCAGCAGCTGCTGGCCAACGCCGGGCTCGGCGGCTCGGCCGTGTTGCTGATCGCGCCCAACTTCCTCAGCGCCGACGATTCGCCAGCCACCGAGGCCATGCCGCTATGGCCCAAGGACCAGTGGATGCAAGGCAGCGAATCGAGCGCCGGTCGCCGCGGCATCGCCACCTTCAGCGTGCTCGACGACCTGCTGGCCTACCTGGCCGACAGCAGGCGCTTCCCGCGTCTCAAGGAGGTCGTGCTGATCGGCCACTCGGCCGGTGCCCAGCTCATGCAGCGCTACGCCGTGCTGGGCAAGGCGGTCGCGGGCCTGCCGGTGCGCTATGTGATCTCCAGCCCGTCCTCGTACCTGTACCTGGACGCCAATCGGCCAACGCCCACGGGCTTCGCAGCGCTACCGGGCAAGCAGTGCCCGGGCTACAACCAGTATCGCTATGGCCTGGAGCAGCCTCCCGCCTACCTGGTCAGCCAAGGCCTGGATGCCAAGCAGTTGTTTCGCCGCTATGCGGCGCGCAACGTGACCTACCTGGTAGGTGCACGCGATACCCATGCTGCCAGCCGCATCATGGACCACAGCTGTGGGGCGCAGGCGCAGGGGCGCAACCGCGTCGAGCGCCAGCTCGGCTACCTGCGTTACGAGGGGTTTCTTTCGCGCGCCTGGGCTGTCGACATCGCTCATCGGCAGTTCGTGGTGCCCGGGGTCGGGCACAATGCCACGCACCTGCTGACCAGCCCGCAGGTGGCTCGCTGGCTGTTTCCCGGCGAGCGTTAGGGGGCCAGATAGAAGGCCCCACCTGCGGCCTCGGTCCGTATGCTGGCGAAGCAGGCGACGCGGTGCCTGGCACCGGCTGCGCCGGTGTTCGCCGGCAAGCCGGCTCCTACAACGCGTACGGCCTGCAACACCTGTAGGAGCCAGCCTTGCTGGCGAACCAGGCGACACGGTGGATGGCACCGGCGCAGGGTCATGCTTGGGCGGCCACGCTACGGCCGTGGCCGCGGCTGGTGACGATGCCGAGGAACGAAATCACGATCGCCAGGCTCAGGGTGGCGGTCACCTCGGCGCGGTGCTCCTCGGTGAACATCATCACCGCCAAGGCGCCGCTGATGAACAGGATCACCGCCCAGGTCAGGTAGGGGAACAGCCACATGCGAAACTTCAGGTTGGCGTTCTCGCGCTCCAGGCGCCCACGCATGCGCAGCTGCGAAATGGCGATCACCAGGTACACCAGCAAGGCGATGGCGCCGGAACTGGCCAGCAGGAACTCGAACACGCCCTTGGGCGCGAAGTAGTTGAGGATGGCGATGGCCGCGCCGATCAGCGTGCTGCCGAACACCGCCGCGCGCGGTACGCCAACCTTGGAGGTGTGCTTGAGCATGGCCGGGGCGTCACCACGCTTGGCCAGCGAATACATCATCCGCGAGGCGATGTAGATCGATGAGTTCATGCAGCTGGTCACCGCGATCAGCACCACGAAGTCGACCATCAACGCGGCGTTGGGGATGTTCATGATTTCCAGCGCCCGCTGGTACGAACCCACCACGGCCAGCTGCGGATCGTTCCACGGCACCACCGAAATGATCACGAAGATCGACAGGATGTAGAAGGTGCTGATGCGCCAGATCACCGAGCGGGTGGCCTTGGCGATGTTGCGCGCCGGGTCGCTGGACTCGGACGCCGCGATGGTCACCGCCTCGGTGCCGATGAAGCTGAACATCACGGTGATGAACGCCCCCACCACCGCCGACCAACCCTTGGGCGCGAAGCCGCCGTGCTCATCCATCAAGCTGCTCAGGCCGCTGACCTCGCGCGCGGGCAGCCAGCCCATCAGCGCGGCGAAGCCCAGCCCGATGAAGCCGAGGATCGCGGTGACCTTGAGGATGGCGAACCAGAACTCGAACTCGCCGTACTTGGCCACGCTGAACAAGTTGGTGCAGGCCAGCAGCAGCACCGAGCCCAAGGCGAAGATCCAGCTGTCCACCTGGGGGAACCAGGCATTGAGCACATGCCCGGCGGCCAGCGCCTCGATGGGGATCACCAGCACCCAGAACCACCAGTACAACCAGCCGATGGTGTAGCCGGCCCAGCGGCCGATGGCCTGGTCGGCATAGGTGGAAAACGAACCGGTATCGGGGTGGGCCACGGCCATTTCGCCGAGCATGCGCATCACCAGCACCACCAGGGTGCCGGCCACGAAATAGGAAAGAATGGTGGCGGGCCCGGCGGCCGCGATAGCGTGGCCGGAGCCTACGAAAAGTCCGGCACCGATGATGCCGGCGATCGACAGCATCGTTACATGACGTGGCTTGAAACCTTGTGCAAGGTTGCCATCAGTTCCCACGGTGTTCATTGATATTGTTCTCTTTTTGCGGACACAAGGACGGGATGGGCAGGCGTAGGCGAAACAGTATCTCCTTGAAAAGCAATAAGAATGACACGTCGCTCACGCTCTGTTGTTGACCTTGTTCACGCTTTCACAGAGCAACGCACCGGCGATTTCGGGGTTCATTTAAGCCCCCCAGGCGGTGGGAAAATTGTTCGAGAACGTCCCATAGGTGCGCGATCACGACACCCCATGCTTGATCGCGGCAGATGTCGCGTTCGGCTTGTCCATTTGCGTCAATCCGGGTCGCGCCAGGGGTTCCCTCGTCAAGAATGGCTGGCGATGAGCACGCTGCCGGCACTGTCTCGGGGCAAGCCCGCCGCACAAAGCCTTACAGTTTTACAAACGCGCGGCAGGTAACGTTCATCCCACTTCACCGACAGCAAGGGATGCCATGACCGTCATTCTCGATGACCCCAGCCTGCGCCTGGTCGAGCACTACCGCGACGACCCGCACCTGCGCGGCGCACTCAATGCCCTCACCCGGCAGACCTACGGCTTCGATTTCGAAGCCTGGTACCAGGCCGGCTTCTGGCCGGACGACCACCAGCCTTGCTCGCTGGTGCGCCAGGGCCAGATGCTGGCCAACGCCTCGAGCAACCGGCTCGACTTCAGCCTCGACGGCCAGCACCTGCGCACGGTGCAGATCGGCACGGTGATGACCGCGCCCGAGGCCCAAGGCAACGGCTACAGCCGCTACCTGATGGAGCGCCTGGTGTCGCGCTGGGCCGAGCGCTGCGACCTGTTGTACCTGTTTGCCAATGGCACGGTGCTGGAGCTGTACCCCAAGTTCGGTTTTCGCCGGGTACTCGAGCATGAGCATTACCTGCCGTGGTCGGCCTCCCCGCGTGCCAGCAGCTTCAAACCGGTCGACCTCGATGACAACGATCAACGCCGCCATTTCATGGCCACGGTCGCCAGCAGTTGTCCACAGGCACGCTTGAGCCTGCAGCCCCATGTGTCGCAGACCATGTTCTATTGCCAGGGCCCCTACCGCGAAGCGTTGCACTATTCGACGACGCACGACGCCTATGTGGTGGTGGAGCACGAGCAGGGGCAGATGCTGCTGGCCGAGGTGTACTGCGCGCGACCGGTGGTGTTGCTGGCGCTGATCGGGGAACTGGTGCGCGACACGACCCGCGAGGTGGTGCTGGGTTTCACCCCGTTGCAGGCCGACGGGTTCGCCACCCGGGTTGTGGATAACGACGATGCGTTGTTCGTCTGGGGTTCGACCGCCACCGCCCTGGACGCGCAGCCGCTGATGTTCCCACGGCTCTCACATACCTGAAGCGCTCCACCTGTAGGAGCCAGCCTTGCTGGCGAACCAGGCGCCGCGGTGTCTGCCACCCGCCGCGCCGGTGTTCGCGGCCCGCTCCTGCAGGCATTGCGCCAGCAACGCCGACAAGATCGCCCGCAAGCCATCTGCGGCATCACCAGGTCAGGCAGATCTTGCCGAAATGCCGGTTGCTCTCCTGGTAGCGGAACGCCTCGACGATCTGCTCCAGTTCGAAGTGCTTGTCCACCACCGGCCGCAGGCCGTTGGCGTCGATGGCGCGGACCATCGCCTGCTGCTGCGCCCGGCTGCCCACCAGCACCCCTTGCAGGCGGATCTGCCGCACCAGCGCCTGGACCAACGGCAACTGCCCGGCAACACCGGTGAGGATGCCGATCAACGACACATGCCCACCGATGCGCGCGGCGATCATCGATTGCTCCAGAGTGGCCGGGCCGCCGACTTCGATCACATGGTCCACGCCACGGCCGGCGGTGAGCTCTCGCACTTTCTCGCCCCAGGCCGGGGTGGATTGGTAATTGATCAGGTGGTCGGCGCCCAGCGCCTTGAGGCGCTCGAGCTTGGCATCGCTGGACGAGGTGGCGATCACCGTGGCACCGGCCAGCTTGGCGAACTGCAAGGCAAAGATCGACACGCCGCCGGTGCCCTGCACCAGCACGCTGTCACCCGGCTTGAGGTGGTCATCGCTCATCAGCGCGCGCCAGGCGGTCAGCCCGGCGGTGGTCAGGGTCGCCGACTCGGCATGGCTGTAGCCCCGGGGTGCATGGGTGAAGGAGGTGGCGCGGGCGGTCACCTGCTCGCGGGCGTAGCCGTCGATGCCATCGCCCGGCACGCTGGCAAAGCCTTCGACCTGGGCCTGGCCGTCGAGCCAGTCGGGGAAGAAGGTGCTGACCACCGCGTCGCCGACCTGGAACTCGCTGACACCCGCGCCCACCGCGATGACCTCGCCGGCGCCGTCGGCCATGGGGATACGTCGCTCACTGGGGCCCCACATGCCGCTGACCACGGCGAAGTCGTGGTAGTTGAGGGAGCTGGCGTGCAGGCGCACGGTGATCTCACCGGCCTTGGGCGCGGCGGCCTCGCTGGTGCCGACCTGGACCTTGTCGTAGCCGCCGCCTGGTTGGATGTAGATGGCTTTGCTGCTCATGAGAGGCGTCTCCATCGGGGGGAAAGGTGCAGTGCAGCTTAGACAGGTCTTCAGCCTGGTGTGCGGCCATCGCCAATGGCGAACCGGCACGGTCCCTGGAGGAGCGGCTTTAGCCGTGAACACCGGCATAGCCGGTGCCATCCACCGCGTCGCCTGGTTCGCCAGCAAGGCTGGCTCCTACAGGTATTGCAGGTCGCAGACGGCGTAGGCGCCGGCCTTGCCGGCGAACACCGGCGCAGCCGGTGCCATCCTCCGCGTCGCCTGGTTCGCCAGCAAGGCTGGCTACAGGTGTTGCAGGCCGTACGCGTTGTAGGAGCCGGCTTGCCGGCGAACACCGGCGCAGCCGGTGCCATCCTCCGTGGCGCCTGGTTCGCCAGCAAGGCTGGCTACAGGTGTTGCAGGCCGTACGCGTTGTAGGAGCCGGCTTGCCGGCGAACACCGGCGCAGCCGGTGCCATCCACCGCGTCGCCTGGTTCGCCAGCAAGGCTGGCTCCTACGGGTATTACAGGCCGAAAGCGTTGTAGGCGAACACCGGCGCCAGGAAAACCCAGTGTCACTGAGCGTCCAGCAGCAACCCCTTCAGCGCCCGGCAGTCCGCCGCATGCCAATCGGTCAAATGCGGCCAGGGATTGTCCGGCAGATTCACCAGCACAGTGCGGGTGCCAGCGGCGCGGCCGCAATCGAGGTCGAAGCGGTAGTCGCCGACCATCACCATCTCGCCAGGCGCCACGCCCCAGGCCCGGGCAATCTGCAGCAGCCCATCCGGGCTGGGCTTGGGCGCGGCCTCGTCACGGCCAAGAATCTGCTCGACCGGGAAGCAGTCGGCCAGGCCGATGGCTTGCAGGGTCACGTGGGCCAGCTCGCGGGCGTTACGGGTGAGGATCGCCAGCCGGCAATCGCGCGCGGCCAACTCACGCACCAGCTCCACCGCCCCGACCGCAGCCTGCGAGGCCAGCGCCAGGTCGCGCTCGTGCTCCAGCAGCCAGGCATGCTTGGCCGCCGCCTCGTCCGCCGGCAACGCGGCCAGGTGGGTGAGGATGTCGTGCGCGGCCGGGATGCCCAGGGCTTGGCGAATGGCCGCGAAATCATGCACGGCCACGGTCAGGGTGCCGTCCATGTCGAACACCCAGTGACGGATATCGCCCAGGCTCATGCCCAGTCCTGGCGATGGCGGATCAGCCCTTCCTGGGTCGACGAGGCCACCAGCTGCCCGGCGCGGTTGAAGATGCTGCCGCGGCAGAAACCACGGGCATTGCCGGCCCAAGGGCTGTCGGTGGCGTACAGCAGCCATTCGTCGGCGCGCAGGTCGCGGTGGAACCACAGCGAGTGGTCGAGGCTGGCGATCTGCATGTCCTTCTGCCACACCGAGCGGCCATGGGGCAGCAGCGAGGTGGTCAGCAGGCCGAAGTCCGAGGCGTAGGCCAGCAGGTACTTGTGCAGCGCGGGGATGTCCGGGAGCGTGCCGTCGGCACGGAACCAGGCGTACTTGACCGGGTCGCCCGGCTTGGGGTCGAACGGGTCGCGCTCGGTCACCGGGCGGATCTCGATGGGCTTGGCGCATAGCACCTTCTCGCGGATGCGTTCGGGCAGCTTGTCGGCCAGCTTGTGGGCCAGCTCGACCTCGCTGGGCAGGTTCTCCGGGCCAACCACATCAGGCATCTGCGCCTGGTGCTCGAATCCCTCTTCGTCGTACTGGAACGACGCGCTGCAGGTGAAGATCGGCTGGCCCTTCTGGATCGCCGTCACCCGCCGGGTGCTGAAGCTGCCGCCATCGCGCACGCGGTCCACCGAGTAGACCACCGGCATGCTGGCATCGCCTGGGCGCAGGAAATAGCCATGCAGCGAATGTACATGGCGCGCGTCCTCGACCGTCTGGCTGGCCGCCGACAACGACTGGCCGAGCACCTGGCCACCGTACAGCTGGCGAAAGCCCAGGTCCTGGCTGCGTCCGCGGAACAGGTTCTCCTCGATGGACTCGAGGCTCAGCAAATCGACCAGATCGTCGAGTACATGGCTCATGGGCATCTCCTGGCAAGGCGTCACGGTGCTGTTATGTCGGCAAATGATACAAGGTTTGTCATACAACCCGTCGATTGGATGGCCCTGCACTCAACCGCGCTGGTTCTCCTGCCAGCAGGCGCGGTCAATGCGGTACAGCACATGCGGGCGCAACGGGTCCCCCGCCGGCAGGCGTGGGTGTTCGAAGCTGCCGGCCGGGTCATGGCGCATGCCGATGGCTTGCATGACTTTCTGCGAGGGCACGTTGCTGGCGGTGGTGAACGACACCACCTCGTCCAGCTGCAGCTGGGCGAAGGCGCAGCGCAGGCAGGCCCACGCCGCCTCGCTGGCAAAGCCCAGGCCCCAATGGCGACGGGCCAGGCGCCAGCCGATCTCCACGGCCGGGGCGAAGGCGGCGTCGAAATTGACGTTAAGCAGCCCGGTCATGCCGATGAAGGCGCCAGTGTCCTTGCGCTCCAGGGCCCACAGGCCGAAGCCGTATTCGTTGAAGTGGCCGCGGATCCGACCGATCAGCGCGGCGGCCTCGACCCGCGTCATCGGTGCCGGGAAGTAGCGCATCACCTGCGGGTCGGCGCACAGCGCGGCGAATTCGCGCAGGTCGTCGTCCTGCCATTGGCGCAACACCAGGCGCGGGCTTTCCAGTTCGAGGATGGGGGGCATCGCAGGGCTCCAGAATCGCAGTGCGCCAGTGTACAGCGTAGGCCGATCCGCGCGCCCGTACCCAGAGCGATGCTTTTTTCACATCGGCTTCACCGCCCTCCGACAGCCGGCTGCGCAGAATGCCGGCAGACACCGCGGCCACCGTCGACGCCGCACTGCCATCGGAGTGACGCATGCTTCCCAGCAACACCTTGCCCAACCCGGCCATCCTGGCCCGCCCTCGGCGCCGCCGTTCGCCCATGACCCTCGGCGCCGCCTTCGGCCTGGTTCTGGCCCTGGTCGGCGGCGGGGCGTGGCTAGCGACGAGGACACCCATCGTGAACCTTGGCAACGAGCAACAATTGAGCGACAGCGGCCTGCTGCAAGCCTGGAAGGACGGCGCGGTGATCGTGATGATCCGCCACGCCGAGCGTTGCGACGCCGCCCCCGGGCCGTGCCTGGCTGAACCCGACGGTATCACCGTGGCCGGCAGCCAGGCGGCGCAGCGGGTCGGCCAGGGGCTGCACGAACTGGGGCTCAACGGCGCCGACCTGCTCAGCAGCCCCAAGCTGCGCACCCGCCAGACCGCGCATTTCATTCTCGGCCAGGCGCTGGCCAGCGCAGACTGGCTGGGCACCTGCGACCCGCAGTTCCCCGCCGAAGCCATGGCCCACAAGCGGCCGGGGCACAATTTGGTGCTGGTGACCCACAACGGCTGCATCGACCATTTCGCCCGCCAGCAGCATGTCCCCGGTGGCGAGCGTGCAAGCGGCTATGCCAGCGCGCTGTTCGTTTCGCTGGATGGCAGCGGCAAGGCGCGTATTCTCGGGCGCCTGAACGAGCCGGACTGGCAGCGGGTGCTGGCCTCCAGCGGCCGCTGAGCTCACCTCCCCTGTAGGAGCCAGCTTGCTGGCGAGCCCCTCGACGCGGCGGGTAGCACCGGCTGTGCCACTGTTCGCCGGCAAGCCGGCGCCTGCCACGCTCGATTGCATTGGCATCGGCGCCAGCAATACTGGCAAGATCGGCACTCGCCCTCACCGCGCCGACACCATGCCCCTGCCGCTGATCTACCACGACGACTACAGCCCTGAATTTCCCCCCGACCATCGCTTCCCGATGGACAAGTTCCGCCTGTTGCGCGATCACCTGGTGGACAGTGGCCTGACCACCGATGAGGCCTTGCTGCGCCCGCAGGTCTGCCCCAATGACATCCTCGCCCTGGCCCACGACCGCGGCTACATCGAGCGCTACATGAATGGCGAGCTGTCCCGCGAGGACCAGCGCCGCCTGGGCCTGCCCTGGAGCGAAGCCCTGGCCCGGCGCACCGTGCGCGCGGTCGGCGGCTCGCTGCTGGCCGCCGAGCAGGCGTTGCAGCATGGCATCGCCTGCCACCTGGCCGGCGGCACCCACCATGCCCATTACGATCACCCCGCAGGCTTCTGCATCTTCAATGACCTGGCGGTGATCAGCCAGTACCTGCTGCAGGCCGGGCGGGTGCAGCGGGTGCTGATCTTCGATTGCGACGTGCACCAGGGCGACGGCACCGCGCGCATCCTCCATGACACCCCCGAGGCGGTGACCGTGTCGCTGCACTGCGAGCAGAACTTCCCGGCGCGCAAGGCCCACAGCGACTGGGACATCCCCCTGCCGCGCGGCATGAACGACCAGGCCTACCTCAAGGTGGTGGAAGACGCGCTGAACTACCTGCTGCCGCTGTACCAGCCCGACCTGGTGCTGTACGACGCCGGGGTCGACGTGCACCAGGACGATGCCCTGGGTTACCTGCAGTTGACCGACGCGGGCCTGGCCGCCCGCGACGAGCACGTGCTGCGCCAGTGCCTGGGCCGCGACATCCCGGTGGTGGGGGTGATCGGCGGTGGCTACAGCAAGGACCGCCTGGCCCTGGCCCGGCGCCACGGCATCCTCCATCACAGCGCCGCGCGGGTCATGGGTTGTTCACAATGACTGTGGAACCGCCTGTGGATAACCTGCGGGAAAGCCGCGCCAGCCCTTTAACTACCTGAGCTGCAAAGGCTTGATCATTTTTTGAGCAGTACCTGGGCAGGGCGCGCTGGGGTAGAATGCGCGCTCTTTTCCACAGCCTGTCGCCCCGCCATGAACGATCCCCGCCCCAGCTCCCGTCCCCTTGTCGCCGTGATCGGTGGCGGCCCTGCCGGCCTGATGGCCGCCGAGGCCCTGGCCCGACGCGGGGTGGCGGTCGAGGTGTTCGATGCCATGCCTTCGGTGGGCCGCAAGTTCCTGCTGGCCGGGGTCGGTGGCATGAACATCACCCATTCCGAGCCCTACCCCGCCTTCATCGGCCGCTACGCCGAACGCCAGGGCGACATCGACGCGCTGCTGCGCGGCTTCGACGCCCAGGCCCTGCGCCAGTGGATTCACGGCCTGGGCATCGAAACCTTCGTCGGCACCTCGGGCCGGGTGTTCCCCCGCGACATGAAGGCCGCGCCGCTGCTGCGCGCCTGGCTCAAGCGCCTGCGCGAGGCCGGGGTAGTTATCCACACCCGTCACCGCTGGCTCGGCTGGAACGCCGACGGCACCTTGCAGATCGCTTATCCACAGGGTGAATTGCAGCTGCGCGCCGACGCCGTGGTACTGGCCCTGGGCGGTGGCAGCTGGGCGCGCCTGGGGTCGGACGGCGCCTGGGCGGCGCTGCTGGCCGAGCGCGGTGTGGATATCTCGCCGTTGCAGGCGAGCAACTGCGGCTTCGAGGTGGCGGGCTGGAGCGACCTGCTCAAGCACAAGTTCGCTGGCGCGCCGCTGAAGAACATTGCCCTGGCCGTGCCGGGCAGCGCGCCGCGCAAGGGTGAGTTCATCCTCACCGCCCAGGGCGTGGAAGGCAGCCTGGTGTATGCCTGGTCGGCGCCGTTGCGCGAGGCGATCAATCGCGACGGCCAGGCGACCTTGCTGCTCGACCTGCTGCCGGACCGGCCTGTGGACAAGATTGCCCAGGCCCTGGCCAAGCCCCGGGGTTCGCGGTCGATGGCCAAGCACCTGCAAGGCCAGCTGGGTATCGACGGGGTGAAGGCTGCGCTGTTGCGCGAGCTTACCGACCCGGCGACCTTCGCCGAGCCACAGCGGCTGGCGGTGGCGATCAAGGCATTGCCGATCACCCTGGTGCGCGCGCGGCCGCTGGACGAAGCGATCAGCAGCGCAGGTGGCGTGCGTTTCGAAGGGTTGGACCCAGGCTTGATGCTGACGGGCTTGCCCGGGGTGTTCTGCGCCGGCGAGATGCTGGACTGGGAGGCGCCGACCGGCGGGTACCTGCTGACGGCGTGTTTCGCCAGTGGTTTGCGCGCGGGAAATGCCGCGGCGGATTGGCTGATGCGCCCGGCGTAAGGCCCTGTTCGCCAGCAAGGCTGGCTCCTGCGCAGTCACCTGCAGGAGCCAGCCTTGCCGGCGAAGCGCTTCAGGGCTTGCGCTTGCCCGGCTTGGCGCCGAAGCTCGGGACCTTGCGCACCGCTTTCACCGGCGGCTGCGCAGCGCCGCCCTCGGCGCTGTCCATCCAGCGCCCCAGGCCGCGCTTGGCGCTGTTCTCCTTGGGCTTTTTCGGCTTCTTCGGTTTCTTCACCACCTGGCCGCTGGCGTCGATCTGCGGCACCCGGTGGTCGGGGATGAAGTCCGGTTCTTCATGGCGCGGCAACTGCTGGCGAATCAGCGTCTCGATCGAGGCCAGCAGGTTCACCTCATCGGCGCACACCAGCGAAATCGCCTCGCCCTTGTTGCCGGCACGGCCAGTGCGGCCGATACGGTGCACATAGTCCTCGGCGACAATCGGCAGATCGAGGTTGACCACCAGCGGCAGATCGTCGATGTCCAGGCCGCGGGCAGCGACATCGGTGGCCACCAGCACCTGGATTTCACGGGCCTTGAAGCTGTCCAGCGCCCGCTGGCGAGTCGCTTGCGGGCGGTCGCCGTGGATGCCGTCGGCATTCACGCCCTCGGCCAGCAGGCGCTCGACCAGTTGGTCCACGCCATTGCGGGTCTTGGCGAACACCAGCACCTGCTTCCAGCGCTGCTTGCGCATCAGGTGGATAAACAGGTCGGCCTTGCGCTTTTTATCCACAGGCACCAGCCACTGCTTGACCGTGGTCGCGGCGGCGTTGCGTGGGCTCACTTCGATGCTCAGCGGATCGTTCAGCGCAAGGCCTGCGAGCAGGCGGATCTGCTCGGAGAAGGTGGCGGAGAACAGCAGCGTCTGGCGCTTGCGCGGCAGCGCGGCGTACACCGCCTGCAACTCTTCGGCGAAGCCCAGGTCGAGCATGCGGTCGGCTTCGTCGAGCACCAGGGTCTGCACCTGGCCGAACTTGATGGCGTTCTGACGGAACAGGTCGAGCAACCGCCCTGGGGTGGCCACCAGCAGGTCGACGCCACGACGCAGGCGCATCATCTGCGGGTTGATGCTGACCCCGCCGTATACCGCATAGGTGGACAGCGGCAGGTTCTCGGCATACTCGCGCACATTGGCGTGCACCTGCTCGGCCAGCTCGCGGGTCGGCACCAGCACCAGCGCGCGGATCGAATTACTGGCCACCTTCTCCCCTTCCAGGGCCAGGCGCTGCAACACCGGCAGGGCGAAGCCGGCGGTCTTGCCGGTGCCGGTCTGGGCCGCGGCCATCAGGTCGCGGCCGGCGAGCACGGCGGGAATGGCCTTGGCCTGGACCGGGGTGGGGGTGGTGTAGTCCAGCGTCTGCAGGGTGCGCAGCAGCGGTTCGATCAGGCCGAGTTGGGCGAAGTTCATGGCAATACCGTCAGGGGGTTCAGCGAAGGCGGCAAGTTTACCGCAACGTCCCTGCCTACTTGCACATTTCGCCTTTCAACGCTGCCGGCGGCTGCGGCGCCTTGCGCCATTGCGGCAGGCCGATCAGCACCACCGCGCCGATGATCACCGCCATGGCTACGCACTCTTCGGCGCCGATCTGCTCGCCGGCGAACACAATCCCCAGCAGCACCGCCACCGCCGGGTTGACGTAGGCGTAGCTGGTGGCCGCCGCCGGGCGCACGTGCTTGAGCAGGTACAGGTACGAGCTGAACGCCAGGATCGAGCCGAAGAACACCAGGTAGGCCAGCGCGCCCCAACCGGCGGCGGTGGGCATCTGGGTCAGGCGTTCGCCGCTCACCGCGCTGCCGATCAGCAACGCGGCGCCGCCCACCAGCATTTGCGCGGCGCTGGCCATGGCGCCCTGGGGCAGCGGCAGGCTCTTGCTCCACACCGAACCGAAAGCCCAGGCCGCCGCGGCGAACAGGATCAGCGCCGCGCCCATGGGGCTGGCCTGCAGGTTGGAGCCCAGGTTGAGCAGGCCGATGCCGACCAGGCCGAGGACGATCCCCGCCCACTCCAGGCGTGAGTTGCGATGGCCGAACAACAACCCGAACACCAGGGTGAACAGCGGCACGGTGGCCACCGCCAGGGCGGCCACGCCCGAGGCCACCCCAGCGTGCTCGGCCAGGGTCACGCCGCCGTTGCCGCAACTGAGCAGCAAGAAGCCAATGGCCCCGGCCGCACGCCATTGTGGCCAGGTCGGCGCCGGCGCCCCGCGCCAGCGCAAAAAGCCATAGAGCAGGCTGCCGGCGATGACGAAGCGCACCCCGGCCATCAGCAGCGGCGGCCAGGACTCCACGCCGATGCGAATGAACAGGTAGGTCGAGCCCCAGACCAGGTACAGGGCAAGGAAGGCACCGATAAGCAACAGTGGAAAGCGACGAGAGGCAGGCATGGAGAAGGGCTCGAAATCCGTTTACGGGTGACTTAGTTTAGAAAGGGTCACCGGCAAACTTAAGTTACAAAACGGCTTTAAAACACCAAAACACTTTTAAATGAATGGTTGTGCACGCGCTTTACCATCGATTGCAAAGCCACCAGGAATCGCCATGGACAAATATGACCGCATGCTCCTCGCCGCCTTGCTGGAAAACGGCCGGGCCACCTACGCGCAGCTGGCGCGCCAGGTCAACCTGTCGGCCCCGGCAGTGGCCGAGCGGGTGGCCAAGCTTGAGGCCAGCGGGGTGATCAGCGGCTACACGGCCAAGGTCGACCTGGAGAAGATCGGCCTGCCGATCCAGTGCGTGATCGAATTGCGCCTGGCCAGCCATGGCAACCAGCAGGCCTACGAGGCATTGGAGAAGATCCCCGAGTTGACCGAGTGCCACCGGGTAACGGGCGACCCCTGCGTGATCATGCAGGCGGCGGTGGCGTCGATGGGTGAGCTGGAAGCCTTGATCAACCGGGTGTCGCAACTGGGCTTCAGCAAGACCTCGATCATCCTCTCGAGCGCGGTGCAGCGGCGGGTGCCGCTGGGGCATCTGGACAGCAAGTCGAGCCGATAGGCGGTGCCGTCGAGGGTGATAGCGCGGCGCCTGCTTCGCCAGCAAGGCTGGCTCCTACGGGCCAGGCCGGTCGCACGCCCCGTAGGAGCCGGCCTTGCCGGCGAACACCGGCGCAGCCGGTGCCATCCTCCGCGTCGTCTGGTTCGCCAGCAAGGCAGGGGGTCAGCGCAGCAGCAGCTTGCCCTCGATCGGCACGTAGCGGCTGGCCGCGCGAATCACCGACAGCGCGGTCAACCCCGGCACGCCGTACACCACGGTTTCCACGCCATGGCGCTGCATCGCCCGCTCCAGCAACAGGTCGAAGTCACCGTCGCCGGAGGCCAGCACCACCTGGTCGACCCGCGCCGCTGCCTCGATCACATCCAGGGTGATGCCGACGTCCCAGTCGCCCTTGGCCGAACCGTCGGCACGCTGGATATAGGGCTTGAGGCGCACCTCGAAGCCGAGGTTGCGCAAGATCTGCTGGAACTGTTGCTGCTTGCTGTCGCCACGGTCGATGGCATAGGCCAGCGCCTCGACGATCTGCCCTTCGCGGCTGACCTCGGCCCACAGCGCGGCATAGTTGAAGTGGCAGCCATGGCCCTGGCGAACCGTGTAGTAGAGGTTCTGCACGTCGGCGAACAGCGCGATTTTCTTCACGTGGGCTCTCTCTGGCGGTGGAGCAGTATCGCCGGGCAAGCCACTGCCCCGCGATCTGGACCGGCAGTATGCCAGAGCCCTCAGACGTAGTCGTCGTCCGAGAAGAAGCCGCCGCCGTCGCCACTGTAGTCGCTGTCGGCGAAACCGCCCTGGTCACTGCCCCAGCCACCGTTGTCGGCCACCTGGCGCTGGCTGTCCTGGTCGTTCCAGGCGCTTGGTTCGCTGGCCGGTGCCGGCTCTTGCTTGATCACCTCGACCACCTCTTCAGGCTGCGAGTGATGGTTGAACAGGCTGCTGATGCCCTGGGCCAGCAACACACCACCGGCCACCCCCGCGGCGGTCTGCATGGCGCCGCCGAGGAAGCTGCTGGCCCCGCCGCGCGCCGGCGCGGGCGCCGCACCGAACCCTTGTGGCGCAGCTGGCGGGGCATAGGCCTGGGGCGCCGGCTCACGCCAGCCACCGCCGGTGGATGAGGTCGGCGCCACCGCGCGCTGCGGCTCTGGCGCCGGGCTGCGGGCGCCGGCACCGAAGATGCTCGAAAGGAAACCGCCACCGCCACTGGGGCTGCTGGCGCGGGTCGCCTCGAGCTGGGCACGGGCCTGCTTGAGCTCGGCCTCGAGCTGCTTGTTCTGTTCGTCCAGGCGCTTGATCGCCGCTTCCTGCACCAGGATCGCCTGGGCCATGTAGTAAGGCGCGGCCGGCTGCTCGCGCAGGTGCTCCTCGATCCGCGCCTGGGCCTGGGCATCGCGCGGCTGGGCCGGATCCTCGGCGTGCTTGAGACGGCCGAACAGGCCATCGATCAGGGTTTGTTCTTCAGTGTTCATCGGGGCAACCTCGTGGGCCGAACAGGACATCGGACAGCGTCAAAGATGGGGGCCGGGAGCCGGCGTTGCAATTGCCTGGGCCATGAAACTTTTTTCAGCAAGAGGGCCGACTGGGCTACAGTTACGCCCTGCTTTTTCTGCCATGCGATGTTGACCGATGAATCCGCTGAGCGTTCTGCGCGACTCCCTGTACTTCTTCCGCCGCCACCTGGCGAGCATCCTCCAGCTGTGCCTGCCGCTGGTGGTGCTCGAGGCCCTGGCCAGCCAACTGCTCTACCGGCAACTGGGCGAACAGGCCTCGCCGGCCTACGGCATGCTGGTCAGCCTGCTGTTCTACCCGCTGTACAGCGCCGCGCTGATCCTTTACCTCGATACTCGCAGCAACGGCCAGAGCATCGCCAAGCGCGACCTGTTCGCCCGCGCCTTGCAGCTGTGGCCGGCGCTGGCGCTGCTGGTGGTGATCAGTTCGCTGCTGATCATGGCGGGCCTGGCGTTGTTCATCTTCCCCGGCGTGTGGATCATGGTGAACCTGGTGTTCGCCGAGTACCTGCTGATACTGCGCGGCCTGCCGGTGATCGAGGCGATGCGCACCAGCGCACGCATGACCACCGGGCACTTCCTGCGCATCATGGTCTGCATGCTGTCGGTGCTGGCGCCGCTGTGGCTGCTCGAAGGCCTGCTGCTGGGCCTGTTCCCCGAGCCGCAGCCCGGCGTGCAACTGGCGCTGGACAGCCTCAATGGCTTCCTGCAGTTGTTCAGCACCGTGGTGCTGTATCGCCTGTTCATGCTGCTGGAGAGCGAAGCGAGCGCCTGAGCCCCCGGGCCATGCAGGGTCAAGTCCCCCGCGGCTTGGCCCGGGCAGTGGCCTCGGCCACCAGCGGGTCATCCGGCCAGTAGTGCTTGGGATAGCGCCCCTTGAGGTCTTTCTTCACCTCGGCATAGGTGGTGCGCCAGAAGTTGGCCAGATCCTGGGTCACCTGCACCGGGCGGCGCGCCGGTGACAGCAGGTGCAGCTTGACCTGCTGGCGACCGTTGGCGATGCGCGGGGTGTCGGCCAGGCCGAACAGCTCCTGCAGGCGCACCGCCAGGATCGGCGGCTGCTCGCTGTAGTCCAGGCGAATGCTCGAGCCCGACGGCACGCTCAGGTGCGCGGGGGCCAGTTCGTCCAGGCGCTGGGGCAGCGGCCAGGGCAACAGGTTGCGCAGCAGCGCCGGCAGGTCCAGGGCGGCGAAGTGGCTCAGGCGCGAAACCTTGCCCAGGTAGGGTTGCAGCCAGTCTTCCAGGTTGGCCAGCAAGGCGTGGTCGCTCAGGTCTGGCCAGGGGCTGTCGCTGTCCTTTTCCAGGTCGAGCTGGCGCAACAGCGCAACCCGGGCCTGCCACTGGCGCAGTTCGGGGGTCCAGGTCAGCAGGTTCAGGCCCTTGCGCCGCACCAGGCCAAGCAATGCCTTGGCCCGCGCCTGGTCATCCAGCCCAGGCAGGGGTTCGCGGCTGAGCACCAGTTCACCGACCTTGCGCTGGCGCTCGGCGCGCAGCACTTGCTCGCGATCATCCCAGTCGAGCAGGTCGAGCTGTTCGACTTGCTCGGCCAGTACATCGTCGAGCAACGCCGGGTCGAACTCGGCGGCCAGGTAGATACGCTCCTCGCGCTGGCCCTGCCGGCTGCCCAGGTCGGCAATCACCAGCCATGGGCTTTTCATCAACGCGTCGACTTCACCGAACAGCGCCGCACGGCCATTGGCCAGGCGGTACTCGGCACCGCCTGGGCGACGCTGTTGCGCCACCCGGTCGGGATAGGCCAGCGCCAGCAACGCCCCCAGCCAACGGGGATGGTCAGGCTCGGCCACCGGGCTGCGCGGTTGACCGCGCAGTTGCCCGCGATACTGCCGGGCCAGTTGCCGGGCGCGCTGCACGCCGCCCTGGCCGCCCCGCGAAGCGCGGGCTTCACCGCTGAGCAGGGCCAGCCGGCTGTGCAGGTCGGCGCCGCCACCGCGCAGGATGTCACGCTCGCCAAGCAGCGCGGCGAGGTCGCAGGCCATGTCGGCCAGGCCCAGGTCTTGCCCGCGCAACAGCAGGTGGGCGATGCGCGGATGTGCCGGCAGTTCGGCCATGGCCTGGCCGTGAGCGCTGAGGTTGTCGCGGCTGCCCGGCTTGAACGCGCCAAGCCGGGCCAGCAGGTCCTGGGCCTGGGCGTAGGCGGTGGCCGGCGGCTGGTCGAGCCAGCTCAACTGCTCCGGCGGAACGCCCCAGCGCGCCAGTTGCAGGGCCAGCCCAGCCAGGTCGGCCTGGAGGATCTCGGCGCTGCCGTGGGCCGCCAACTGCTCGTGCTGGGCCTCGGACCACAGCCGGTAGCACACCCCCGGCTCCAGGCGCCCGGCCCGGCCGGCACGCTGGGTGGCGCTGGCGCGGGAGATACGCTGGGTGTCCAGGCGGGTCATGCCGCTGCCGGGGTCAAAGCGCGGCACCCGCGCCAGCCCGGCGTCGATGACCACACGCACGCCATCGATGGTCAGGCTGGTCTCGGCGATATTGGTCGCCAGCACCACCTTGCGCTGGCCCTTGGGCGCCGGCTCGATGGCGGCGCGCTGGGCGTTGAGGTCAAGTTCGCCATGCAGCGGGCACAGCAGGATGCCGGGGCGCTCGCCGAGCGCTTCCTGCAAGGCTTGGTGCACGCGGCGAATCTCGGCCTGGCCCGGCAGGAACACCAGCAGGCTGCCGCTTTCGTCGGCCAGGGCCTGGAGCACGCCATCGACCACCCGCGGCTCGACGAACTCACCGGGCTGGAACGGCCGCCCCCAACGGATATCCACCGGGTGCATGCGCCCCTGGCTGCTGACGATCGGCGCGTCGTCGAGCAAGCGCGACAGCCGTTCGCCCTCCAGCGTCGCCGACATCAGCAGGATCTTCAGCGGCGGCTCGTCACGCAGCAGGGCCCGGCCATTGAGGCTCAGGGCCAGGGCCAGGTCGGCATCCAGGCTGCGCTCGTGGAACTCATCGAAAATCAGCAAGCCCACCCCTTCCAGCGCCGGATCGGCTTGCAGGCGGCGGGTGAGGATGCCCTCGGTGACCACCTCGATGCGCGTGTTCGGGCCGACCTTGCTGTCCAGGCGGATGCGATAGCCCACGGTCTGGCCGACCTTTTCGCCCAGCTCGCTGGCCAGCCGCTCGGCGGCGGCGCGGGCGGCCAGGCGCCGGGGCTCGAGCATGAGGATGGTCTGCCCGGCCAGCCACGGCTCGTCGAGCAGCGCCAGCGGCACGCGGGTGGTCTTGCCGGCGCCAGGCGGCGCCTCGAGCACCGCTTCGTCACGGGCGCCCAGGGCCAGGCGCAGGTCGGACAGTACGGCATCGATCGGTAATGAAATCATGGTGGTCCTCGAACAGTCGTCCGAGTATAACGGCGAACCGAGGCTGGCCTAACATGGTCTTAAGCTCAGGCGCGGACGTTTGCCGCGCCCTTGCAGTGCTACCTTCCCGGAGATTTACATGCGCATCCCTTCCCGCGTCATCGGTGGCGTCCTGATCGCCACCCTGCTGACCCAACTGACGGCCTGCGGCACCCTGTTCTACCCGGACCGCCGTGGTCAGATCGAAGGCAAGATCGACCCCGTCGTCGCGGCCATGGACGCCATCGGTATCCTGTTCTACGTGCTCCCTGGCCTGATTGCCTTCGGCATCGACTTCGCCACCGGCGCCATCTACTACCCCGGCGGCAAGACCGCCCAGGTCGATCCGGCCAAGCTTGCCCCTGCGGTGGACGCCAACGGCCAGGTCGACAGGCTCAAGCTGCAGGCGATCCTGGAAACCGAACTGGGCCAGCGCCTGCCGCTGAACGACCCACGCCTGATCCAGCAGCGCGGCAGCGTCGAGCAACTGGCCAGCCTCGGCCTGGTGCCGGCGGCCTGATCCCCTCAAGGAAGACACCCAAGGCATGACCACCTCGGCCGAACACCAACGCCTGCTGCGCCTGGCCACCCGCGCCTCGCTGACGGTGGCCAGCATCCTGGTCCTGAGCAAGGCCGTGGCCTGGTGGCTCAGCGGCTCGGTCAGCCTGCTGGCCGGGCTCACCGACTCGGCGCTCGATGCGGTCGCCTCGTTGCTCAACCTGCTGGCGGTGCATTACGCACTGCGCCCGGCCGACGACGACCACCGCTTCGGCCATGGCAAGGCCGAGGCCCTGGCCGGCATCGCCCAGGCCCTGTTCATCGGCGTCAGCGCGGTGCTGATCGGGGTGCAGGCGGTGCAGCGCCTGCAAGCGCCAGAGCCGTTGGGCGATACCGCCGCGGGCATCGCGGTGATGCTGCTGTCACTGGTGCTGACCGTGGCGCTGCTGGCGTTGCAGCGCAAGGTCGTGCGCCTGACCGGCTCCACCGCGGTACGGGCCGATTCCCTGCATTACCGCTCCGACCTGCTGCTCAATGGCAGCATCCTGCTGGCGCTGCTGCTGGCACGGTTTGGCTGGCCGCAGCTGGATGCGCTGTTCGGGCTGGGGATCGCCTTGTACATCCTCTGGAGCGCGGTGCAGATTGCCCGGGAAAGCACGGCGATCCTCATGGACCAGGAGCTGCCGACGGATGTCAGCGAGCGCATGCGCGAACTGGTGCTGGCGATCCCCGGGGTGCAGGGCGCGCACGACCTGCGCACGCGGGTATCGGGCAGCCACTGGTTCGTGCAGTTGCACCTGGAGTTGCCGGCGCAGTTGCCGCTGCACGAGGCCCATGCGTTGTGCGTGCAGGCGTCGCAGGCGATTCGGGCGCGCTACCCACGGGCCGATGTGATGGTGCATGCCGACCCCGTGTAACGACGGCGTCAGTGAGTGCTGTACCCCCGCCCGCTCAAGCATGCCGCCAGTGCCCGCCGGTAGTTGCCCGCCACATTCGCCGGCGGCGCATAGCTGGCCGTGGCCGGGTCGAACCCCGACTGGCTGACCGCCCAGCGGTGGCACTGGAAGCGGTCCTGCTCCTGCTGCTCCGGCCCCTGCCCGTACATCGGGTAGGCCACCACGTCATAGCCCTGGGGCTGCTGCGCAGGCGGCGCAGGCGCCAGCGAGGGTGGGTTGACCACCACATAGTCGCGGCTGTCGGCCTGGTACTGGTAGTAGGTGTCCGCCATCAGGAAGAACAGTGCCCCATCCAGCCACACCTCGCGGGCATAAGGCGGCAAGTAGCCGATCCTCACCCCATAGGGCGGCGTGACCACCACATAGCCGCCGCTGTGCGGGCGATACCAGTAGCCGCCGGAATAGTAATAGTCCTGCCCACGATAGGGCACCTTCCAATGGCGATCCGGGAAGTGTTCGACCTGGTGCCCCGGATGGTATTGCGGCCCCGGCCCCCAGCCATTGCCATGGCCGTCCGGCCGGCCCGACCAGTCTCCGCCCGGACGCTGCCCTGGGCCGCCGGCCTGCCAGTAACGGTTGTCGCCATAGCGGCGGGGGATGTCCTGGTAGTAACCCTGGCGCGGCGGCTGGGTCTGGCGCACTTCGTCGCGTGAGGTAAGCGGCGAGCCGCGTTGCGCGCCTTGGCCGTCATGCCCTGCCCCGGGCTCTTGGGCCAAGGTGCCCAGGCTGATGCCCATGCCCAGCAAACCAACGCCGGCCCACTGCCAGATGCGCAACCTCATGATCTTCCTCTCGATGAAAACACTTGCCCTTGCAGGCCCACAGTCTACCGCGAGCGCCCATACCAACAGATGAAAGTGACGACAGCAACGGCTGGCTTGCAGCCTTTACATACATAGCGTATGAATACTTAATCATACGGAATGAATGTAAAGGAATCCCGCCCATGCCCAACCCTTATCGCGCGTTATTTGCCCCCGCCGGCACCCGCGCCTTCACCGCCGCCGGATTGCTGGCGCGCCTGCCGCTGCCCATGAGCGGAATCGGCATCATCACCCTGCTGGCCCAGGCGCGTGGCAGCTATGCCCTGGCCGGGTCGGTGGCGGCGACCTTCGTGCTGGCCTACGCCCTGCTCTCGCCCCAGGTCTCGCGCCTGGTGGATCGCCTGGGCCAGCGCCGGGTGCTGCCGCCGGCCGCCTTGCTGAGTGTGCTGGGCCTGCTGCTGATGGCCGCTTGCGCCGGGTTGGGCAGCGCCAGCTGGATGCTGTTCGTGGCGGCCCTGCTCAGCGGCTGCATGCCGAGCATGTCGGCCATGGTCCGGGCGCGCTGGACCCAGCTGTATCGCGGCCAGCCGCAGTTGCAGAGCGCCTATTCGCTGGAGACCGTGCTCGACGAAGTCAGCTTCATCACCGGGCCACCCCTGGCGGTCGGGCTCAGTGTCATGCTCTGGCCCCAGGCCGGCCTGCTGGCCGCCGCCACATTGCTCGCCGTGGGTACCACCGCGCTGGTGCTGCAGACCGCCAGCGAACCAACGCCTGCGGCCAGCGCCCCCTCGACCCCGCTGCCCGCGGCTTGGCGCCTGGCCAGCGTGCGCCGGCTGAGCCTGCTGATGGCGGCGATGGGGCTGATCGTCGGTACGGTGGATATCGTCAGCGTGGCCTTCGCCAGCGAACAGGGCCAGCCGGCTGCCGCCAGCCTGGTGCTGTCGGCCTATGCCGCGGGCTCGTGTAGCGCCGGGTTGCTGTTCGGCGCCCGGCGCTGACCGTTGCCCTTGCCGCGGCAACTGTTGCTCGGCGCCCTGGCCACCGCCCTGAGCACCTTGCCGTTGCTGCTGGCGAGCAATCTCGCCTGGCTTGGCGTTAGCGTATTGCTGGCCGGGGTGTGCTTCGCCCCGACCATGATCGTGGCCATGGCCCTGGTCGAGCGCAGCGTGCCGGCCCGGCAATTGACCGAAAGCCTGACCTGGCTACTGGCCGGGCTGAACGTCGGCGTGGCGATCGGGGCGGCCAGCGCCGGGCAGTGGCTGGACCTCGCCTCGCCGCGCAGTGCGTTCTGCATTGCGCTGGTCGGCGGGCTGCTGGTGCTGCTGGTCGCCGCATGGGCACGCAGGCCTGCGCTGGCGGTGAATCTGGCGCAATAAAAAAGGGAGACCTGATGGTCTCCCTTCTGCAATTGTCGTCCGTGCTCGGCGCTTGTGACACCGGCTCACCTCGCGCCGTCTTCTGGACGGTGCGTAGCCCGGGGGCCTGGCGGATCCTGTTGGATGGCTGGCCGCGACCGCCCGCCTAGGGCGCGTCGCCGTGGACTGATGTCCGGGCAGTGATTCTGTTGATAAAGATAGGCCAGGCGCCGGGGCAGAGGATTGCGAAGATTGCTCTGATAAATAGCGCTTGCGCAATTTTTCACTCAGGATCGATAATTCGCCGCAATCCGAACAGAAAAGGCCTTTTCCATGAGCAAGCTCGACCGCTACGACCTGAGCATCCTCGCCGAATTGCAGCGCGATGCGCGCATCTCCAACCAGGAGCTGGCCGAACGTATTGGCCTGTCGCCGTCGCCCTGCTCGCGCCGGGTCAAGCAGCTCGAGGACGATGGCTACATCTCGCGCCAGGTGGCGCTGCTGGACCGCAAGAAGCTCGGCCTGAGCCTGACCGCCTACGTACTGATCGGCATGGACCGCCACACCCCCGAGCGTTTCGAGACTTTCGAGGCGGCGATCCGCAGCCTGCCCCAGGTGCTCGAGTGCAGCCTGGTCACCGGGATGGACGCCGACTACCAGCTTAAAGTGGTGGTGCCAGACATGGACCACTACCAGAAACTGCTGCTCGGCAGCCTGACCCGTATCGAGGGGGTGACCAGCGTGCGTTCGAGCTTCGTGCTCAACCAGGTGCTGGCCAGCACCGAGCTGCCCTTGACCCACCTGCGTTGAATCCCTGCGCGCCCGGCGTATGATCGTGGGCTCAATCTGCCTGGAGTGAACCGATGGATCCCGCAGTATTCGAAGAATGGATGATGATCATCCTCGTCACCGTGCTGATCGCCTTCATGGGCTTCATCGTCTGGGACCTGGCGAAGAAGTCCAAGGCTGGACGCTTCGGCACGCTGATCCTGTTCTTCGTGCTGGGCCTTGGCGTGCTGGCGTTCATCATCAAGAGCGTGGTGGTGGGGTTTCTGGAGGGCGTTTAGGTACCTGCCTCGCGCGCCCTGGCAAACACTCATCTTGTAGGAGCGGCCTTGTGTCGCGAAAGGGCCGCGCAGCGGCCCCAAAATGCTCAGCGCGGACGCAGGCTGTCGAGCAGCTTGTGCGTCGGATAGCCATCGGCCGGCCAGCCCTGGGCCTGCTGCGCATTGCGGATGGCCTTGCGGGTATTGGCGCCGATGATCCCATCGGGGTTGCCCGCCTCGTGGCCGCTGGCGTTGAGCAGGGTCTGCAGTTCGATCCGCTCGCTGCGGCTAAGCGGCAGGTCCTCTTTTGGCCAGCTGCCAGCGATGAAGCCCCAGCCCGAGAAGCGATCGCCCAGCAGGCTCACCGCCAGCGCATAGGACGACGAGTTGTTGTACTTGAGGATCGCGCGGAAGTTGTCCAGCACCAGGAACGCCGGGCCACGGGCGCCGGCAGGCAGCAGCAGGGCGGCGGACAGCTGGTTGCTGCCGGCCGGCAGTTGCGTGCCGGTGGGCAGCTTCACGCCCAGTTGCAGCCAATCGCTGACGCTCTTGCGTTGGCTGCCATCGGCCAGCCACCAGTCGAACCCGGCCGGTACCTGCACCTCGAAGCCCCACGGCTGGCCACGCTTCCAGCCGGACGCCTGCAGGTAGTGCGCGGTCGACGCCAGGGCGTCGGCGGTGCTGTTCCAGATATCGCGGCGCCCGTCGCCGTCGAAGTCCACGGCGTGGGTGAGGTAGGTGGTGGGGATGAACTGGGTCTGGCCCATGGCGCCAGCCCACGAGCCGCGCATGGCCTCGGGCTGGATGTCGCCGTTCTGCAGGATTTGCAGGGCGGCGATCAGCTGGTCCTGGGCGAACTGCGGGCGACGGCCCTCATAGGCCAGGGTGGCCAGCGAGCGGATCACCGACTTGCTGCCCTGGAACTGGCCAAAGTTGCTCTCCATGCCCCACACCGATACCAGCACCTGGCGATCGACCCCGTAGCGCTGCTCGATGCGGCTGAGCAACTCGGCATTTTGCTCCAGCAGCTTCTTGCCGTTGCGCACGCGCAGAGGCGACAGGGCGCCGTCGAGGTATTCCCAGACCGGGCGGGTGAATTCGGGTTGGCTGCGGTCGGCCTTGATCACGTCCATGTCCGGGGTGACGCCGAGGAAGGCGCGATCGAACAGGCTGGGGCTGATGCCGGCTTGCAGGGCTTGCTGGCGGAAATTCGCCTGCCATTGGGCAAAGGTCTGCAGGGGCTGGATTTCATTGCTGGTATCGACGCTGGCGGACGGCAGCGTGACGACCGGGGCGGGCTGGGCGGGTGCCAGCGGCAAGGCGTCGGCGGCGGTGGGTTTCTCGGCGCAGGCGACGAGCAGGATGAAGCTGGTGGCCGCGATCAGCTGGCGAGGTTGCCAGCGTAGAGTGGGACGAGAGGGCATGCACAGATCCAGAATTGCAGGTCAGGTGCCGACCATACCATGCTTGCGCCTTTCATGCCTTTTCAGGCCGCCATAAAGCAGGAAGCCTCCCAATCTCTCGATTGGAAGGCTTCGCGGCGGTAGCTGCCTTTGCCTTTTTCGGCCCGTTCCTGGCGGCAGCGGAACAGGGGTTGGGCGATGATCGACTTGGCCTTGTTGGGGCCGTGCTTTTTCGGCTTTTTGCTCATGGTGGGGGTCCCGGTTGGGTTGGATTCGGGGCGGACTTTAGGCCTTGGGGCAATGTAGGGCCAATTGATTGTGTTTATGGCTGAGATCCTGGGGCCGCTTCGCGCCCCTTTCGCGACCCAAGGCCGCTCCCACAGGGACGCACGCACTCCTGTGGGAGCGGCCTTGTGTCGCGAAAGGGCTGCGAAGCAGCCCCAGCTATTGCGAAGGAAGCCCCAATCGCTGGCCAGCCATCAACAGCGACAGCCGCGCCAGGCTGGTCCAGGGCGAGCCTTCGGCCTGGCCCTTGATCTGGGCATCGATGCGCTGGGCATCCTGCAGCAGCATGGCCCAGCGCTGCGCCGAGAGGCGTTGCAGGGCCTTGCTGACCAGCGGCCGGCGTTTGTCCCACACCGGCGGCCGGGCCTGGCTGAACGCCTTGTCCAGCGGCACGCCCTGGCTGAACTGTTGCGCCAGCCCGGCCAGCAGGCGCAGTTCGCGGGCCAGTGCCCAGAGGATCACCGGCGGTTCGACCCCCTCGCCACGCAGCCCTTCGAGCATGCGCAAGGCATGCGCGGCCTCGCCGTTGAGGATGGCATCGACCAGGCCGAAGACATCGAAGCGGGCGCTGTCGGCCACGGCCGCCTGCACCGTCTCGACAGTGATCTGGTTGCCTTCGGCGAGCAGCTTGAGTTTCTCGATCTCCTGGGCCGCCGCCAGCAGGTTGCCCTCGACCCGCGCGGCGATCAGGTCCACGGCGTCGCGCTGGGCCGACAGGCCCGCCTGGGACAGGCGCTGGTTGATCCATTGCGGCAACTGCTGGGCGTCCACCGGCCAGATCTGGATGAACTGGCACTGGCCACCCTCGATCAACGCCTTGCCCCACTTGGTCTTCTGCGCGCTGCCATCGAGCTTGGGCAGGCTGATCAGCAGCACGGTGTCCTCGGCGGGCTTGGCGCAGTATTCGATCAGCGCGGCTGCGCCTTTGTCACCGGGCTTGCCGGAGGGCAGGCGCAGCTCCAGCAGGCGGCGCTGGGCGAACAGCGACAGGCTGGCGCCGGCCAGCAGCAGGTTGCCCCAGTCGAAGTTGGCGTCGGCGCTGAACACCTGGCGTTCATCGTAGCCTTGCTGGCGCGCCGCGCCGCGAATGGCGTCGGCGGCTTCCTGGCACAGCAGCGGGTCGTCGCCGCTGACGATATAGACAGGCGCAAGCGTGCCTTGCAGGTGCTTGTTGAGTTGGGCGGGGGCGAGCTTCATGGCGAAGGGCGGGGCACCTCAGGTGCCCCGTTCGGGCTCAGGGAGCCGGGATTTCCAGCGGCGATTGCTGCGGCGTCTCGTCCTGGACGCGCTGGGCTTCGCGCAGGGCGCGGGCCTCGGCCTCGGCGCGGGCGTTGGCCTTGCGTTGCAGGTCGTCGAGATGGGCAGGAGTCAGTTGCTGCAGGCGGGCCATCATGCCTTGCACCAGGTCACGACGGATTTCTTCGCGAACCTGGATGGCTTCCTGGCCGGAGCCGTTGATGTTGTTGCCGTCGTACACGTAGTACTTCTGCACTTGCAGCTTGTCTTCGAGCAGCAGGGTGTCGTTCTGGCCTTGCAGTGCGTAGTTCAGCACGGTGGTCAGTTCGTATTCCGCCGAACGGGTGCCGCCGGTATAGCTCGCGGCGCGCTGGGTTTCCTGCTCGTTGGTCAGCACCAGCTTGTAGGGGGCCGAGGCATACACCTTGACGCCGCTGCTTTCCAGGCTGCGACGCAGTTGCATCACGGTGGCGCCGTACTGGTTGCGGGCGCTGAGGTCCAGCTCCTTGATGCTCAGTTCGTTGGTGCCGGTGCCGCGCAGCTGGAAACCGCAGGCGCTGAGCATGACGGCCAGGCCCATTACCAGCAGATTGCGTTTGATCATGTTGTTGCTCCCTCGTGGACCGATTACGCCCGCCTGCGCTTTGCGCCGGCGGGCGTTGCCATCAGTTGGCGACGATATTGACCAGTTTGCCCGGTACGACGATGACCTTGCGGATGGTCAGGCCATCGATGAAGCGCAGGACATTCTCGTTGTTGCGGGCAGCGGCCTCGACTTCCTCGCGGCTGGCGGCGGCGGGCATTTCCACCTGGCCGCGCAGCTTGCCGTTGACCTGGACCACCAGGGTGACGGTGTCCTGCACCAGCGCAGCGTCATCCACGGCCGGCCAGCCGGCGTCGATGACGGCCTGGTCGTGGCCCAGCTGTTGCCACAGCTCGTGGGAGATGTGCGGGGTGATCGGCGCCAGCAGCAAGGTCACGGCCTCGAGGCCCTCCTGCAGCAGGGCACGGTCCTGGGCGGTGGCTTGCGGGGCTTTTTCCAGCACGTTCATCACGGTCATCACCTGGGCGATGGCGGTGTTGAACTTGTGGAACTGGCCCACATCGGTGCTGGCCTGCTTGATCGCGGCGTGAATGGCGCGGCGGATGACCTTCTGCGCGTCGTCCAGCGCGGCGACATCCAGCTGGCCTGGCAGGCCCTGGGCCACGTGGGCCTGGGCCAGGCGCCAGACACGGCGCAGGAAGCGGCTGGCACCCTCGACGCCGGAGTCGGACCATTCCAGGCTCATGTCGGGCGGCGAGGCGAACATCATGAACAGGCGGCAGGTGTCGGCGCCGTACTGGTCGATCATCGATTGCGGGTCGACGCCGTTGTTCTTCGACTTCGACATCTTCTCGGTGCCGCCGATTTCCACCGGCAGGCCGTCGGTCTTCAGGCGTGCGCCGATGATCTTGGCCTTGGCGTCGCGCTCGACTTCGACGTCGGCCGGGTTGAACCAGTCCCGACCGCCATTGCTGGCGACACGGTAGTAGGTTTCGGCGACGACCATGCCCTGGGTCAGCAGGTTCTTGAACGGCTCGTTGGAGGTCACCAGGCCTTCGTCGCGCATCAGCTTGTGGAAGAAGCGCGCGTACAGCAGGTGCAGGATCGCGTGTTCGATACCGCCGATGTACTGGTCCACCGGCAGCCAGTGGTTGGCCGCTTTCGGGTCGACCATGCCGCCCTCGTAGTTGGGCGAGGCGTAGCGGGCGAAGTACCAGGACGACTCGACGAAGGTGTCCATGGTGTCGGTTTCGCGCTTGGCCGCAGCGCCGCATTTCGGGCAGCTGCAGGCGTAGAACTCAGGCATGCGCGCCAGGGGCGAACCGGCACCGTCCGGCACCACGTTCTCCGGCAGTACGACCGGCAGCTGGTCTTCGGGCACCGGCACGTCGCCGCAGGCTGGGCAGTGGATGATCGGGATCGGGCAGCCCCAGTAGCGCTGGCGGCTGATGCCCCAGTCGCGCAGGCGGAACTGGGTGCGCGACTTGCCGAGGTCCTTGCGGATCAGCGCAGCCTCGATGGCGTCGAAGGCGCCCTGGAAGTCCAGGCCGTCGAATGCGCCGGAGTTGATCAGCTGGCCGTGCTCGCCATAGGCGGCCTGCCATTCGCTGCCGACCTGGTCACCGGCGCTGGTGCGCACCACCGCCTTGACCGGCAGGTTGTACTTGTGGGCGAACTCGAAGTCGCGCTCGTCGTGGGCTGGCACCGCCATCACGGCGCCATCGCCGTAGTGCATCAGCACGTAGTTGGCGACCCACACCGGCAGTTTCTCGCCGGTCAGCGGGTGCTCGACGCACAGGGAAGTGGGCATGCCCTTCTTCTCCTGGGTGGCCATGTCGGCCTCGGCGACGCTGCCGCCTTTGCATTCTTCGATGAACGCCTGCAGCGTTGGGTTGCCCTGGGCCGCCTGGGTAGCCAGCGGGTGCTCGGCGGCAACCGCGACGTAGGTGGCGCCCATCAGGGTGTCCGGACGGGTGGTGAAGACCTTGAGGGTGCCTTCATGGCCAATGCTGGCCTGGTCGAACGGGAACTGCACTTCCATGCCGCGCGACTTGCCGATCCAGTTGCGCTGCATGGTCTTGACCTGTTCAGGCCAGCCCGGCAACTCGTCGAGGCTTTCCAACAGCTCGTCGGCGTAGTCGGTGATGCGGAAGTAGTACATCGGGATTTCGCGCTTCTCGATCAGCGCGCCCGAACGCCAGCCACGGCCATCGATGACCTGCTCGTTGGCCAGGACCGTCTGGTCGGCCGGGTCCCAGTTGACGGTACCGTTCTTGCGGTAGATCACGCCCTTTTCGAACAGGCGGGTGAACAGCCACTGCTCCCAGCGGTAGTAGTCCGGCTTGCAGGTGGTGACTTCACGCGCCCAGTCGATGGCCAGGCCCAGGCTCTTGAGCTGGGTCTTCATGTAGTCGATGTTTTCGTACGTCCACTTGGCCGGTGCGACGTTATTCTTCATCGCGGCGTTTTCCGCCGGCATGCCGAAGGCATCCCAGCCCATCGGCTGCAGCACGTTCTTGCCCAGCATACGCTGGTAGCGGGCGATCACGTCACCGATGGTGTAGTTGCGCACGTGCCCCATGTGTAGCTTGCCGCTCGGGTACGGGAACATCGACAGGCAGTAGTAGGTGTCCTTGCCTGGCTGTTCGGTAACAGCGAACGATTGTTGCTCGTCCCAGTAGGTCTGGGCGGCGGCTTCGATATCACGGGGTGTGTATTGTTCGTGCATGGCTACTTTGCATTTAGGGATAAGAGACATGTTCCAGGCAGCGCAACCTCGCTGCGTCCGGCACTCCGGTGTCGTGTAAGAGTGAACGCCGTAGCATACATGAGCGTCGCGCGTCGTGGGAAACCCAGTTTGCATTGGCGCTCGCGCGGGCCGTTGGTCGCGGCGCCCGGTCGCTTTTGCGAGTGACGCTAAGCTCAGGTGTGGGGGGAGATATTCTTACCTTCAATGAGGTGAACGGATGGGAGAGTCGCAGCTAACCACGAGCAAACCGGAGCTTTACGAACGCCTGATCGACCGCCTGGGCCTGGCGCTGGAAGTGGCCAGGACCTCGGTCAGATTGCGCGACGAGATGCCCGCCGAACTGGAGTTGCGTGGCCTGAGCCATGCCGAGTTCGAAGTGATCAAGGCCTACCTGGAATCCCTCCCGGAGGGCCGTTTTGCCAGCGCCGGTGCTTATCCGCAGCCGCAACCGTCCTCGGCCAGAATCGTCTGGCTCAAGGACCGCAAGCGTTCCGCCGCCCCAGCAAGCGCGCGGACACTGCCGTCCCGATAGTCGATCAGGGTTGTAGCCGCTGGTACTTCACAGTTGTCGCTATCGATCGGCGCCGGTTGCCCTTGAGGCCCGGTGCCGATCCTCTTAGGCTGCACGCCTTCCATGGAGGTGTGTGATGCCGTTTCGCTTTTTTCTCAAACAATGGCTGATGCCGCCCGGCGTTCTGTTGCTGTTGCTGCTGGCTGCCTGGTGGTGGCGCCGGCGTCGACCACGGTTGGCGGCGGCCTGCTTCGCCCTGGGCCTGGGCGGCTTGTGGCTGATGAGCTTGCCGTGGGTCGTGGAGCATGCCGCCCGGGCGCTTGAAACCGAGCCGGCGTTGCGCGTCGATGACTGGGCGAACCTGGCGTCCAGGGCCGATGCCATCGTGGTGCTCGGGGCCGGGCGTGATCGCGGTGACCCGGCCTGGGCCGATGCCGACCAGCCGAGCTACATGGCGCTGGAGCGCATGCGCTATGCGGCCCAACTGGCCAAGGCCTCGGGCTTGCCGGTGCTGACCAGCGGCGGCCTGCACTACGGCACGCCGCCCAGCGAAGCGCAGTTGATGGCCGAGCGCCTGCAGGCCGATTTCGGCGTGCAGGTCGCCTGGAAAGAGCAGGCCAGCCGGACCACCTGGGAAAATGCCGCGTTCAGCGCCAAGTTGCTGCAGCCCCTGGGCATCCGCCGCGTGGTGGTGGTGACCCAGGCCTGGCACATGCAGCGCTCGCGCTGGAGCTTCGAGCGGGCGGGCCTGGAAGTGGTGCCCGCGCCTGTCGGCTTCCTCGGCCGCGACCACGCCCGCCCATTCGCCGGCTTGCTCCCGGAAAGCCGGGCGATGTGGCAGAGCGGGCAGTTGCTCAACGAGGCGGTGGGGTTGCTGGGGTATCGGTTGTTCTATTGATGTCCAGCGTACAGGGCCCCTGTAGGAGCAGCGATCGGAAAGGGGGGCGAAGCACCCCCAGGATTTGTGCATCGGCTGGTATCGCCGGGGCCGCTGCGCGGCCCTTTCGCGACACAAGGCCGCTCCTACAGGGGTATCTTCGCTTAGACGGTCCTGGCGATTCGCCCGGCCAGCAGCGCCCAGCCCAGCAGCAGCGCGCAGACGATCGCCAGCGGCCACGAACGCCATTGCAGGTAGGGCGTCAGCTGTTGCATCGGCACCACTTCGCCGTACAGCACCGCGCGCTGGAACTGCGGGACCTGAGCGGTGATCCTGCCGAACGGGTCGATCAGCGCGGTCACGCCGTTGTTGGTGGCGCGGATCATCCAGCGTCCGGCCTCCAGGGCACGCATCTGGGCCATCTGCAGGTGCTGCAGCGGGCCGATCGAGGTGCCGAACCAGGTGTCGTTGCTGATGGTCAGCAGCAGGTCGCTGCGTGCGGCAAGGCCGGCGGCGAACTCCGGGTAGACCACTTCGTAGCAAATGTACGGGGCAACCTGGTAACCCTTGGCCTGCAACAGTGGCTGGTCCTCGGGGCCGCGGGCGAAGTCCGACATCGGCAGGTTGAAGAACTCGATCAGCCCGCGCAGCATGTCCTGCAGCGGCACGTATTCGCCGAACGGCACCAGCTTCTGCTTGAGGTAGGTGCCGTCGCCTTCACCGCTGACGGTGACGCCGTTGTAGTAGCGGCGCTGCTGATGCACCACCTGGCGTACCGGCACCCCGGTGATCAGCGCCGAATGCCGCTCGGCGGCAAAGGCGCCCATCATGTCGATGTAGCCCTGGGCCTGGTCCTTGAGCACGGGCACGGCGGTTTCCGGCCATACCAGCAGGTCGACCGGTTTCGAGCTGAAGCTCATGTCGCGGTACAACGCCAGTTGCGCGTTGACGTGCGCCGGGTCCCATTTCAGATCCTGCTCGACGTTGCCTTGCAGGGCGGCGACCTTCAGCGGGTCTCCGGCGGGGACGGTCCAGGCGTGGTCCTTCAGGGCCAGGCCGACAGCCCAGGGCGCCAGCAACAGCAGCACGCCCACGGCCAGGAACGCGCGACGCTCGCGCAGGCGGTACAGGTTGCACAGCAGGGCGGCGCTCAGGGCCAGGGCGAACGACACCAGCCACACGCCGCCCAGCGGGGCAAGCCCGGCGAGCGGGCCATCGAGCTGGCTGTAGCCGGCGTAGAGCCAAGGGAAGCCGGTGAGGAACCAGCCGCGGAACGCCTCCTGCAGCAGCCACAGGGCGGCGAAGCACAGGGCGTCGGCCAGCGGCGCTTCGTCCCGGCGCAGCCAGCGCGCCCAGAGCCAGGCGGGCAGGGCGAAGAACAACGCCAGGCAGGCGAAGAACGCCAGCAGCAGCAGGATCGCCAACAGTGGCGAGGCGCCACCGTAGGTGTTCATGCTGACGTAGATCCACCAGGTGCCGGCGCCATACAGGCCGAAACCGAAGCACCAGCCACGGCCCAGGGCCTGGCGCGGGGTCAGTGTGCGCAGGCCGGCGTAGAACAGGGCGATGGACAGCAGCGCCAGCGGCCAGATGTCGAACGGCGCCAGGGCCAGGAGGGTGGAGGCGCCGGCCGCCATGGCCAGCAGGTTACCGGGCCAGCCGGGGCGGGTGATCCAGCGCATGGTGTTCCTTAACGGTTGATCGGGGTCAGACGCAGCAAGTGTATCCGCCGGCTGTCGGCGTTGAGAATACGGAAGCGGTAGCCGCCGATCTCGGTGGTCTCGTTGCGCTTGGGCAGGTGGCCGAAGGCGCTCATCACCAGGCCGCCGACAGTGTCGAACTCGTCATCGGAGAACTCGCTGTCGAAGAACTCGTTGAAGTTCTCGATCGGGGTCAGCGCCTTGACCAGGAAGTCGCCACTGGGCAGCGGCTTGATGTAGCTGTCTTCCTCGACGTCGTGCTCGTCCTCGATGTCGCCGACGATCTGCTCGAGCACGTCCTCGATGGTCACCAGGCCCGCCACGCCGCCGTATTCGTCGATGACCACGGCCATGTGGTTGTGGTTGGCGCGGAACTCGCGCAGCAGCACGTTCAGGCGCTTGGACTCGGGCACGAAGGTGGCCGGGCGCAGCAGGTCCTTGATGTTGAAGCTGTCGCCGTTTTCCTTGAGGATCAGCGGCAGCAGGTCCTTGGCGAGCAGGATGCCGAGCACATCGTCATGGCTCTCGCCGATCACCGGGTAGCGCGAGTGCGCGGCGTCGATCACCGCCGGCAGGAACTCGCGTGGCGACTGGCTGGCCTTGATGCTGATCATCTGCGAGCGCGGCACCATGATGTCGCGCACCTGCAGGTCGGCGACCTGGATGGCGCCTTCGACGATGGTCAGCGCTTCGCTGTCGAGCAGCTTGTTCTGATGGGCTTCGCGCAGCAGCTCGAGGAGCTCCTGGCGGTTTTTCGGCTCATGGGCAAAAGCCTGGGTCAGTTTACCCAGCCAGGACTTTTGCCCGTTGCTCGATCGATCTTCGCTCATGGCGGTTACTCGTGATCCTTGCAGTGTTCAGTGTGTGATTGAATCGGTTTCGTCGTCGGCGTACGGGTCCGGGTGACCCAGTTCCGCAAGCAATTGCCGTTCCAGCGCTTCCATTTCCTCGGCTTCCTCATCGTCAATGTGGTCGTAGCCGAGCAGGTGCAGGCAGCCATGGATGACCAGGTGCGCCCAGTGTGCCTCCAGGGTTTTTCCCTGTTCGGCGGCCTCGCGCTCGACCACCGGCACGCAGATGACCAGGTCGCCCAGCAGCGGGATATCGAGCAGGTCGTCGGGCACATCGGCGGGGAAGGACAACACGTTGGTGGCGTAGTCCTTGTGCCGGTAGGTGTGGTTCAGCTCGCGGCCTTCGGCTTCGTCCACCAGGCGGATGGTCATTTCCGAGTCGGCGCTGCGCTGGCGCAGGGCCAGCTCGCACCAGCGGCGGAAGGCGGCGTCATCGGGGGCAGCGGCGTCGGTGGCCCGTTGCAGGTCGAGTTCAAGCATCTTTGCCGGGCGCCTCGGGCTTGGCCTGACGGGCGTCGAAGCGGTCGTAGGCTTCGACGATGCGCTGTACCAGCGGGTGGCGCACCACGTCCTTGGGCTGGAAATGGGTGAAGCTGATGCCCGGCACGTCCTTGAGCACCTCGATCACATGGGCCAGGCCCGACTTGGTGCCGCGTGGCAGGTCGACCTGGGTGATGTCGCCGGTGATTACCGCGGTCGAGCCGAAGCCGATGCGGGTGAGGAACATCTTCATCTGTTCCAGCGTGGTGTTCTGGCTTTCGTCGAGGATGATGAAGCTGTTGTTCAGCGTGCGACCGCGCATGTAGGCCAGCGGGGCGATCTCGATCACCTGGCGCTCGATGAGCTTGGCCACGTGCTCGAAGCCGAGCATTTCGTACAGCGCGTCATACAGCGGGCGCAGGTACGGGTCGATCTTCTGCGCCAGGTCGCCCGGCAAGAAGCCCAGTTTCTCGCCCGCCTCGACCGCCGGGCGCACCAGCAGGATGCGCCGCACCTGCTCGCGCTCCAGCGCGTCGACGGCGCAGGCCACGGCCAGGTAGGTCTTGCCGGTACCGGCCGGGCCGATGCCGAAGTTGATGTCGTTGGCCAGGATCTCCTTGACGTAGCGCTGCTGGTTGACGCCGCGCGGGCGGATGTTGCCCTTGCGCGTGCGCAGCGAGACGCTGACTTCATTGACGGCGGGGTTTTCGAGGGTCTCGACCGTCGATTCCTGGAGATACAGGTGCACGGTTTCCGGCGACAGGTCGGTGGCCTTGGTCTCGCGATAGAGGCGGCGCAGCAGCTGTTCGGCGGCGGAGGTGGTTTTCGGTTCGCCAATCAGTTCGAACTGATTGCCGCGGTTGCGGATTTCGATGGCCAGGCGCTGTTCGATCAGGCGCAGGTGCTCGTCGAACTGGCCGCACAAGTTGGCGAAACGGTGGGCCTCGAAGGGTTCGAGGATGAAACGATGGGGTTGTATGGGTGCGTTCAAGGTCGTTTTTAGCCGCTCGACGGCAATGAATGTGAACTCAAGAATAACCCTTGCGTGGCAGTGGCGAAAGCACTGAAACGATCAAGGGTTGCTGCGTGCCTGTCGCCGGCAAGCTGGCGACAGGGCCGGAACTGGCAGCATGCATGGCTTGCTTTACACGGATGTGTCGGTCGCTGAGGCAGGTCAGGGCAGGGGCGAGAACGGCGTGCGCCCTTCGGCGTTCTGCAGTTCCAGCAGGTATTTGCGGAAGATCTGGCCGAGTACCTGGGTGGCGTGCTCGAGCTCGTCGCGGGGCATCTGCTCGGTGACCTCGTCGGCCATGTCCAGGGCATCCTCGGCGCCGTTGACCGCGGCGATCTTCAGCAGGATATAGGCCTGCACGTTGTTGGCCTTGACCCCTTCGCCATGGAAGAACATCGAGCCGAGCCGGTACTGGGCCTGGGCCTGGCCTTGCAGCGAGGCTTTTTCGAACCACTTGAGGGCGTTGTCCAGCTGCCGTGGCGTGGCGCTGTAGTAGAACTCGCCGAGTTCGTACTGGGCTTCGGCATCCCCGCTTTGCGCCGCTTGCTCACAGGCTTGCAGCGCGCTCTCCCGGTCCTCGGGCGCAGCATCGAGGGTGCAGCGGCCCGCCGCCGGAATCAGCAACGAGTTACCGCCCTCCGCCAGGGCCAGCAGGGGCTGAAGAAGCAACAGGCAGCCCAGGGTCAGGGCGCGGCCGGTGCGGTTCATGGGGATCGACTTACCTCTGCAAAGCTGCGGCCAATGTCTCTGGTGGCACATTATGGGATAAGCAGCGCCTACCTTACAAAGTTTTACTCAGATTTCTACTTGGCTGGGGACGTCAGCGGGTTGTGCATGGGTACTTATTGCCTGTACTGGCCCCTGTGGGAGCGGCCTTGCGTCGCGAAAGGGCTGCACAGCAGCCCCAGCAATCCATGCATTTTTGCTGAAATCCTGGGGCCGCTCTGCGGCCCTTTCGCGACGCAAGGTCGCTCCCACAAAGGCGCGGTGCAGCGACTTACTTCAGGGCAGCAAAAGCCTTTTCGGCTGCATCCAGGGTGATCTGCAGCTCCTTGTCGCCGTGGGCGATGGAGGTGAAGCCAGCCTCGAACGCGCTTGGCGCCAGGTACACGCCACCTTCGAGCATCAGGTGGAAGAAGCGCTTGAAGCGCTCGGCATCGCTGGCCATCACGTCGTCGAAGGTGACGATGTCGTCGGCACCGCTGAAGTACAGGCCGAACATGGCGCCGGCTTGGGTGGTGACGAACGGCACGCCTGCAGCATCGGCACGCTGTTGCAGGCCGTCGAGCATGCGGCTGGTGAAGGCACTCAGCTCGTCATGGAAGCCCGGGCGGCTGATCAGCTTCAGGGTGGTCAGGCCGGCGGCCATGGCCAGCGGGTTGCCCGACAGGGTACCGGCCTGGTAGACCGGGCCGAGCGGGGCGATGCAGCCCATGATCTCGCGCTTGCCGCCGAAGCAGCCGACCGGCATGCCGCCGCCGACGATCTTGCCGAAGGTCGACAGGTCCGGGGTGATGCCGTAGTAGCCCTGGGCGCCGCCCAGCGACACACGGAAACCGGTCATCACCTCGTCGAAGATCAGCACCACGCCATGCTTGTCGCACAGGCTGCGCAGGCCTTCGAGGAAGCCTGGCGCCGGCGGCACGCAGTTCATGTTGCCGGCCACCGGCTCGACGATGATGCAGGCCACGGTCTGGCCGACCTCGGCCAGGGTCTTCTCGACCGCGGCGATGTCGTTGAACGGCAGGGTCAGGGTGTGCTTGGCGAAGTCCGCCGGCACCCCGGCGGAGCTCGGCACGCCCTGGGTCAGCAGGCCGGAGCCGGCCTTGACCAGCAGGCTGTCGGAGTGGCCGTGGTAGCAGCCTTCGAACTTGATGATCGCGTCACGGCCGGTGTAGCCACGGGCCAGGCGGATGGCGCTCATGGTGGCTTCGGTGCCGGAGCTGACCATGCGCACCATTTCCATCGACGGCACGATCGAGCAGACCAGGTCGGCCATCTCGGTTTCCATGGCGGTCGGCGCGCCATAGGACAGGCCGTGTTCCAGCTGCTTGCGTACCGAATCCAGGACCTGTGGATGGGCATGGCCGAGGATCATCGGGCCCCAGGAGCCGACATAGTCGACATAGCGCTTGTCGTCTTCGTCGATGACATAGGCGCCTTCGGCGTGCTTGAAGAACAGCGGCGTGCCGCCGACGCTCTTGAAGGCGCGGACCGGCGAGTTGACGCCGCCGGGGATGTGTTTCTGGGCTTGGGCGAACAGGGCTTCGGAACGGGACATGGGATTTTCTCTCGAAATCAGCAAGCGAACAGGGCGTTGAAGGCGCGGGCGCGGCGGGTGACTTCCTGCGCGCTGTCGGCACCGAACAGGCCGTGGATCACCGCCAGCAGGTCGGCACCATGGGCGACCAGCGGGGCGGCGTTGTCGAGGGTGATGCCGCCGATCACGGCGATCGGCAGCTTGACCTGGGCGCGGGCTTGCTCGAGCAAGTCGACGCCGGCAGCCGGGGCGCCCGGCTTGGTCACGGAATTGAAGAAGCGGCCGAAGGCAACGTAGCTGGCGCCTTCGCTGGCGGCCTGCTGCGCAAGCGCCAGGCTGGCATGGCAGGTGGCGCCGATGATCGCCTGGCGGCCGAGCAGGGCGCGGGCCGGCGTCAGCGGACCATCGGTCTGGCCCAGGTGCACGCCGACGCCCAGGCGCGCGGCCAGCTCGGCGTCGTCGTTGATCAGCAGCTGGGTGCCGTAGCGCTCGCAGAGCTTGCGCAGCGCTTCGCCCTCACGCAGGCGGCGGGCCGCGTCGTCGCTCTTGTCGCGGTACTGCAGCAGGCAGACGCCGCCCTCCAGCGCCGCTTCGACATGGGAGAGGAAACGGCCGGCAAGCAGCTGGCTATCGGTGATCGCATACAGACCGCGGAGCGTCATGGGGTGGCCTCGTGTCAGGAGCAGAAATCCAGGGGCAGGCGGCGCGGCACGTACTGGCCCTTGCCCAGCTGCTCGGCGTCACGCAGGGTGCGCCAGGTGTAGTCCAGGGCGCTGCGCACCGCGCTGCTCAGCGCCTCGCCCAGGGCCAGGCGGCCGGCCAGGGCGCTGGCCAGGGTGCAACCTGAGCCGTGGTAGCTGCCCGGCAGGCGCTGGCAGGTCCAGGTGTGCTGCTGGCCGTCGCGGCTGTACAGGCGGTTGTGGATTTCCACTTCGTCGCCGTGACCGCCGGTGATCAGCAGGTGTCTACAGAACGGCAGGAGCTTCTCGGCGCACTGGTCTGCGGTGCCTTCGGGCAACTCGGCGAGGATGCGTGCTTCCGGCAGGTTCGGCGTGGCAATGGTGGCCAGCGGCAACAGCCGTTCGCGCAGCGCATAGCCAACCTCGTCCTTGCCCAGTCGACCACCGCCGCCGGCACGCAGCACCGGGTCGCAGACCAACGGCAGGTGCGGGTGGGCGGCCAGCAGTTCGGCGACGGTGTCGACCATCTTGATCGAGCCGAGCATGCCCAGCTTGACCGCGGCCACCGTGGAGTCGGCCAGCACGGCGTTGGCCTGGGCCAGCACCCACTCGCGGTCGAGCACGCGGAAGTCGGAAACGTTGACGGTATCCTGCACGGTCAGGGCGGTCACGGCGGGAGCGGCGTGGCAACCTTGGGCGATCAGGGCTTCGATATCTGCCTGCAGCCCGGCGCCACCACTGGGGTCGTGGCCGGAGAGACAGAGGACAACGGGGCGGGAGCTGTAGGTATTCATGGTCGGCGAGCTTATCACCAAACCTTTTTGCGCGGATCAGCCACGCGGGGTTAATTCCTGATCGAGTGGTCAAAAGGTGTTGGTGGTTGACTCTGTAATGCCCGTGCTAGAGCCTTTCATGGCAAAAATGATGTGGCCTCTGGTCGGGCTGGAAAGCTATGCTAGAGTGCTCGGATAACTCGATGAACGGCACTGCCGGATCACGTCGTCTCAAATGGACAGGAGGCAACCGCGACGCGACCGTGACAGGCCAGGCTGGGGCTGTATGCGCTATTTGCTGATTGTGCTGCTGGGCTGTGTGCCCCTGTTCGCTGGGGCGGTCGCTTTCGACGACAGTACCGGGCGTCTGCCGTTGGGCCGGTTCATGCAGGTCTATGAAGACCACGACGGCAGCGCCAGTATTGCCCAGGTCAGTTCGGCCGCGTTCGCCAACCGCTTTCAGGCCCATGAGCACGAGGTGCTCAATGCCGGCTATTCGACCTCGGTGTTCTGGCTGAAGGTCGACCTGGCCTACGCCGCCGCCCCCTCCGCCGCGCCGCGCCAATGGTTGCTGGAACTGGCCTACCCGCCGCTGGACCACCTCGAACTCTACCTGGCGGACGCCCAGGGCGTGTACCGCCTGGCCGGGCGCACCGGCGACGCGCTGCCCTATGCCAGCCGGCAGATCCAGCAGAACAACTACCTGTTCGAACTGCCCCTGCACCCAGGCCAGGCCACCACCGCCTACCTGCGCCTGCACAGCCAGGGCTCGATCCAGGCGCCGCTGACCCTGTGGTCGACCGAGGCCTACCTGCAAGACCAGCCCACCCGCCTGTACCTACTGGGCATGATCTACGGCGTGCTGCTGGTGATGCTGGTGTACAACCTGTTCATCTACCTCAGCGTGCGCGACACCAGCTATCTCTACTACATCCTCTATATCGGCGCGTTCGGGCTCTACCAGGTGTCGGTCAACGGCGCCGGCATCGCCTATTTCTGGCCCAACAGCCCCTGGTGGGCGAATGCCGCGACGCCGCTGTTCATCGGCGCCGCCGGCGTGTTCGGCTGCCAGTTCGCCCGCCATTTCCTGCAACTGGGGCGCCTGAGCCGCGGCTTCGATCGCCTGCTGCTGCTGCTGATGGCGGCGGGCGCGCTGGTAATGCTGATGGCGCTGACCCTGCGCTACGGCGTGGCCTTGCGCATGGCCACGCTGCTGGCGCTGCTGTTCACCGTGAGCATCTTCAGCGCCGGGCTGTACGCCTGGTGGCGTGGGGTGCGGGTGGCGCGCTGGTTCATCATCGCCTGGACGGCGTTTTTGCTCGGCGGCCTGGTCAACACCTTGATGGTGCTGGGCTACCTGCCCAATGTATTCATCACCATGTATGCCAGCCAACTGGGTTCGGCGCTGGAGGTGGCGCTGTTGTCGCTGGCCCTGGCCGACCGCATCAACAGCCTGCGCGAGCAACAGGCGCAAACCCTGCGCGACACTGGCCGCACGCTGGAGCAACTGAACCTGCAACTGGCCCGCAGCAATCGGCTCAAGGATGAGTTCCTCGCCACCGTGACCCACGAACTGCGCACGCCGATGAACGGCGTGATCGGTTCGCTGGAGCTGCTGCATACCCTGCCGATGAGCGCCGAGCAGGCGCAATACCATCGCACCGCCACCGGCTCAGCCCAGGACATGATGGCGATGGTCGACGATATTCTCGTGCTCACCGAACTGCAGGCTGGGCGGTTGCGTAGCCATGGCGTGCCGTTCAGTCTGCGCCGGTTGCTCCAGGAACTGCGCGCCGGCTATGCCGGGCAGGCCCTGGCCAAGGGCCTGTACCTGAGCCTGGACATCCCCGCCGAGCTGCCCGACAACCTGCTGGGCGATGCCCAGAAACTGGCGCGCTGCCTGGCCTGCCTGGTGGACAACGGCTTGAAGTTCACCCACCAGGGCGGCGTCACCGTGCAGGCCCGGGGGCGGCGGACCGGGCCCGACACCCTGGCCCTGAGCCTGACCGTCAGCGACAGCGGGATCGGTTTCGACGACCTCGACCAGGCGCTGTTGTACCAGCGCTTTTCCCAGGTGGACGGGTCGATGACCCGGCGCTACGGCGGCCTGGGGATCGGCCTGTCGATCTGCCGGCAGCTGAGCGAGTTGATCGGCGCGAGCTTGTCTCATGAATCCACGCCCGGGCTGGGCAGCCGCTTCGAGTTGAGCCTGGTCCTTGCCGTGGCGCAGGTGCAGGTAGCACCGACGCCTGTCGCATCGGGCCTGGAGCGCTTCTGACGAGTGATGGCGGTCACGCGTTCCCGGTAGGAGCGGCCTTGTGTCGCGAAAGGGCCGCAAAGCGGCCCCGGCGATCTTTGTTTCATGCTCGATTCTGGGGCCGCTGCGCGGCCCTTTCGCGACACAAGGCCGCTCCTACAGGGGCAGTGCAGGGTTTGAGGGGGCGGTCAGGGCGCGAAGCGCCCCCATGTAGTCCGTTTTGTCACTTTGACTGACCGGCCTGCGGTGCTTCACTGGGTTATCCAGGCATGAGCGGATCCAGGAGGCCCCCGATGAACCTGCACCAGTTCGCCGAAACCCACGAAGTCACCAACCAGCCACCGCCCCTCGACGGCGCCAACCTGTATCGCCTCGACCTGCCGCTACAGGCGTGGTCGCGGCGTTTCGGCGCTGGTTGGGCCGAGGCGCGGATCGACGCCTATGGCGCGCTGGCCGGTGGTCCATTGATGGCGGCGGGCTTCCTGGCCAATGCCCACAAGCCCGAGTTCAGCAGCCATGACCGCTATGGCCGGCGCATCGACCTGGTGGAGTTCCACCCCGCCTACCACGAGCTGATGCGCACCGCCGTCGAGCATGGCCTGCCGTCGCTGCCCTGGGCCGAGCCGCGGGCCGGCGCCCATGTCGCCCGGGCCGCGATGACCTACCTGCACAGCCAGGCCGAAGCCGGCACCGGCTGCCCGTTGACCATGACCTTCGCCGCCGTGCCGGCCCTGCGCCTGCAACCGGAGCTGGCGGGCTACTGGCTGCCGAAGATCCTGGCCCGCGAGTACGACCCGCGCAATGTCGGCGACCGGCACAAGGCCGGGGTGACGATCGGCATGGCGATGACCGAGAAGCAGGGCGGCACCGACGTGCGCGCCAACACCACCCGCGCCTACCCGGTGGGTGCGCCGGGGCCGGGCCAACCCTACGAGCTGGTGGGGCACAAGTGGTTCTGCTCGGCGCCGATGTGCGATGCCTTTCTCACCCTGGCGCAGACCGACAAGGGGCTGAGCTGCTTCCTGCTGCCGCGTCATCGGCCGGACGACCAGCGCAACCAGTTCTACATCCAGCGCCTGAAGAACAAGCTCGGCAACTGCTCCAATGCCTCCAGCGAGGTGGAGTTCCGTGGTGCCTTGGCCTGGATGGTGGGCGAGGAGGGCCGTGGCGTGCCGACCATCATCGAGATGGTCGCCATGACCCGTTTCGACTGCATGGTCGGCTCCAGCGCCCTGATGCGCCAGGCCCTGACCCAGGCCGCGCACCATTGCGCGCACCGCAAGGTCGGCGGGCGGGTGCTGGCCGAGCAGCCGCTGATGCAGAACGTGCTCGCCGACCTGGCGCTGGAAAGCGAGGCCGCCCTGGCCCTGAGCCTGCGCATGGGCCAGGCGCTGGACCAACTGGACGATCCGCAGCAGGCGCACTTCGCCCGGCTGGTGACAGCCGTGGGCAAGTACTGGATCTGCAAGCGCGCCCCGGGGATGATCAACGAGGCCGCCGAGTGCCTGGGCGGCGCCGGCTATGTCGAGGACAGCATCCTGCCCCGGCTGTACCGCGAGGCCCCGGTCAACTCGACCTGGGAAGGCTCGGGCAACGTGCAGTGCCTGGACGTGCTGCGGGCCCTGTCGAAGGAGCCCGGGGTGCTCGAGGCGTTGTTCGTCGAACTGGGCGATGGCCATGGCGACCCACGCCTGGCGGCGTTTATCGGCAACCTCAAGGGCGCGTTCGCCGATACCGACGACATCCAGTACCGCGCACGGCAACTGACCGAGGACATCGCCGTGGCGCTACAGGCCAAATTGTTGCTGGAGGCGGGCAACGCCACGGTGAGCGATGCATTCATCGGCAGTCGCCTGGGCGCCGGCGGGCGGGTGTATGGCGCCTTGCCGCGCGGGGTGGATGCCGTGGCGCTGGTGGCCAGGGCCACGCCTGTCTGGGCGGGTTGAAAACCGCTCGGGCAAGCAATTGCACGGCACCGACACTGGGGGTGTATTTGCCTGGCAACGCAGGCAAGATGGCTGGCATGCATGTTCCCAAGACAGGAAGCCCAGCGTGAGCCAAGCGTTTGAAGTCGTAGCTACCCCCGAACAGGCCGTCGACCGACTGGCGGCCTTGCATGCACAGGCCACCGGGGCCCTGAGCCAGGCCCTCAAGCGTTACCTCAAGGACCGCACCGAACCGGGCGACGACGAGCGGGCATTGTTCCGCTACCCGGCGCTGCGCCTGACCTACTTCAGCCAGGGCGAAGTCGCCGCTACCACCCGCGCCTATGCCAAGGTCCAGGTGGCCGGCACCTACAGCGTCACCGTGACCCAGCCCGCGGCGTTTCGCAGCTACCTGCTTGAGCAACTGCGCCCGCTGATGCACGACTACACCGTGACCGTCGAAGTCGGTGTCAGCGAGCAGAACATTCCCTACCCCTACGTGGTCGACCAGGGCGACGAACTGGCCGGCAGCGGCATCACCGCCGCGCAACTGGCGCGGGTGTTCCCCAGCACCGACCTGTCGGCAGCCACCGACAACATCGCCGACGGCCTGTACGACTGGGAAAGCGCCCAGACCCTGCCGCTGGCGTTGTTCGATGCTGCCCGCGTCGACTTCTCGCTGCGCCGCCTGGTGCACTACACCGGCAGCGACTGGCGGCATGTGCAGCCGTGGATCCTGCTGACCAACTACCACCGCTATGTCGACCAGTTCATCGCCCATGGCCTGGAGCAACTGCGCGACGACCCGCGCTTCGTGCGCATGGTGTTGCCGGGCAACGTGATCATCGACAAGGGCATGGACAACGGCGAGGCCCAGGCCCTGGTGGCCGGGGTGGTCTGGCACCGCTACCAGATGCCGGCCTACCACCTGATCGCCGCCGACGGAGATGGCGTGACCCTGGTCAACATCGGTGTCGGCCCGTCCAACGCCAAGAACATCACCGACCACCTGGCCGTGCTGCGCCCGCACTGCTGGTTGATGATCGGCCACTGCGGTGGCCTGCGCCAATCGCAAACCATCGGCGACTATGTGTTGGCCCACGCCTACATGCGCCGCGATGGTATTCTCGACCGCGTGGTGCCGCCGAACATCCCGATCCCGGCCCTGGCCGAAGTGCAGCTGGCGCTGCAGGAGGCTGCGGCCCAGGTTACCGGCCAGCGTGGCGACCAGCTGAAGAAGCGCCTGCGCACCGGCACCGTGCTCACCTACGACGACCGCAACTGGGAACTGCGCTGGGCCCAGGAACGGCCGTTGATCAACCTGTCCCGCGCGGTGGCGGTAGACATGGAAAGCGGCACCATCGCGGCCCAGGGCTATCGCCTGCGGGTGCCGTACGGCACCTTGCTGTGTGTTTCGGACAAGCCGCTGCACAGCGAGATCAAGCTGCCTGGCTCGGCCAACGCCTTCTACAACCGCGCGGTCAGCCAGCACCTGAAGATCGGCATTGCCGCCCTCGACCTGCTGCGCACCGAGCTCAACTCGCTGCACTCGCGTAAACTGCGCAGCTTCGATGAGCCGCCGTTCCGCTGAGGATCCATGTCCCTGCCCCCCCGCAACACACCGCGCCGCCCGGCGGCGCGTCCTGCCGGCCCGCGTCGCCAGCCCAAGGCGCCGCCGGCCGAGCCGCGCCTGATCCTGTTCAACAAGCCGTTCGATGTGCTCACCCAGTTCAGCGACGGCGAGGGGCGCGCCACGCTCAAGGACTATATCGACATCCCCGGCATCTACCCGGCCGGGCGCCTGGACCGTGACAGCGAAGGCCTGTTGCTGCTGACCAACGACGGCCGCCTGCAGGCGCGCATCGCCGACCCCAGGCACAAATTGGCCAAGACCTACTGGGTACAGGTGGAGGGCGAGCCGAGCGCCGAGCAGTTGCAGCGCCTGCGCGAGGGCGTCGAGCTCAACGACGGGCCGACCTTGCCGGCCGAGGCGCGCCTGCTCGACGAGCCAACGCTATGGCCGCGTAATCCGCCGGTGCGCTTTCGCAAGAGCGTGCCGACTGCCTGGCTGGAACTGGTGATTCGCGAAGGGCGCAACCGCCAGGTGCGGCGCATGACCGCGGCGGTGGGCTTGCCGACCTTGCGCCTGGTGCGGGTGAGGATTGGCGACTGGACCCTCGAAGGGCTCGACCAGGGCTGCTGGCGCGAAGTGCCGGCCAAGCTCTGAATCGCACGCGCGCCCCGTGTAGGAG